>CAYZVM010000011.1:0-51494 GCA_964481485.1 uncultured Saprospiraceae bacterium
GGCGCGGCGGGAATCACAAAATACCAAATGATCTCAGCATAGCAATCAGTGAGAACACTGCACTGATGAGAGCAATAACAGTAGTCTGCACATTCTTCTGTTTTTGTGCTTTCCAAAAGTCTAGTTGCTCTTGGTTCATTTCATTGACTTTACGTTTCAAGTCTTCATATTGCAACAACTTTATTTGGTTTTCGCGCTCTTCTTTGGCGAGTTGTTCAGATTCTTTTTTCGCCTGCTCTTTTAGATAATCACCAAATTTACCGTTGTTGCGCCTAAACTGCATTCCTACCTCAGTTAGCTTATACGCATTTCCGTATGTTATATCCTCATATAGCTTAAAGAATCCGGCCTTTTCAAGCGTATAGGCCGCAAATCTCAAATCATCCCTGTCGTGATCGGTGTTACCATGTCCGATTATCGCACTAATCGTATATTCTTGAGATACCGAAGCCTTTTGTATAAGTAAATCGGCTGCTATAATTTGTTCTTCTGTCATTGAATAATAAGGCTTTTGATGAAGTTGATAATGCTCAGTATGAACGCTGCCCCTGCAACCATTATGGTCAGCCAAAATTGCCAGCGCTGCCGATGCCAAAATTTCAACTGTTCAGCATTCATAAGATTTAGCTTTGTCTCAAGGTCTAGGATTTGCAGGTCTTTATGACGATCATCTCGTTCGGCTTTACTCTGTTTTTCTTTTAGGTAGTCTGCATAACTTTTGCCAGACTTCTGAAACTGCTCTCCTTTGGGAGTCAAAGCAATAGTGGCGAAATTAAATAAAATAAGCCCTTCGTCTGCCAAGTACTTTGCTATCCTACGGTTGCCAGGGGCTAACTCTCCGCTCCCTCTGGGGTTCATATTGTATTTGCTAATTATCCAATCAGCAATCTTAATTTCTTCTTCTGTCATGGTTAAGTAATTTAAGTTTCAGACAACTATGCCCGCTCGCACCAAATTGTACCCGGCGTGGAACTATCCCTGAGGTTTCACCTCAAATCTCTCCTCGAATATCTGTCGAAATTCATCCTCATTCACTATGTTGATTTTGGGAAAGGCAATCTTTTTGAGATGATTGAAGTGGCGGTCGTTGGTGACCAAATACTCAGCGCCCGCAGCGACGGCGCAGTCGGCGAACTTTTCGTCGTCCGGGTCTTGAGGAATCAAGCGCCAGAAAAAATACTTGTTGATGTACAGTATGTTAGGCAAGATTTCGAGTGCCGACAAGAACAGTTCAGCCGTGTAAGCATCGAAGTAACCCGCAAAAACTTCCGCGTATTCGTCGAGAATGTCTGTGGTGACACAAAGCGTAATCTGCTGTTGCTCCAGGGCTTGCCGAATCCAGTAATTTTTGGAGCGCAGGTAGATTGCGTTCAGCAGCACATTTGAGTCAATCACCACTTTCATGGCTTATCGGCTTTCTGTTTGCTATGGTAAGGCGTCCGCCGATGTTCCCACGATGCTTCATTGACCTGATCCATAGTCAAACCTTTTTGCTTCACCACCTGCTCGACGTGTTCATCCAACAACTTGAAACGGAAGGCGATGAGCGTGCGGCGCAGTTCTTCCAGCTGCGCTTCGGTCAAGCCCTGAGAGAAGAGTTTGAGGATTTCTACCTGCGCTGCGTTAAACGGTGTTTGAAGTGCGGCTTCCATGTCAATATTTTTATGGCAAAAATAGGTTGTTTTTCTCAAAAAATCGCTTTCACCTCCCCGCCACCACCGCCACCCGGCTAAACTTGCTCCGATACTCCATCGGCGACAGCCCCGTCACTTTTTTGAACACGGAGCGGAAGGCCTTCACATCGGAGTAACCCACGTCGTACATTACCTCGTTCACGTTTTTCCGACCTGATTCGAGCCATTTTTTGGCTGCCTCTATTTTCACCCGCTGGATGTACTCGACGGGGGTGTTGTTCGTCGCTTTTTTGAAACGCCGCTCGAAGTTGCGCCGCCCGATGGCGAATTTGGAAGCGAGGTCTTCTATCGAAATTTTTTCCGTCACGTTTTCCTCGATGAAATGCTGCGCCTGCCGAATCGGCTCGTCCTCGTGGCCTTTTTGTCCGTTGAACATCATAAATGCCGACTGGCTCTCGCGATCAAGTTCGACAGCGAAAAACTTGGCGGCGAGAATCGCGATCGAGCGGTCGGTGTATTTTTCCACCAGATAGAGCAGCAGATTCCAGTACGAATTGGCGCCGCCGCTCGTGTAGATGCGTTGCTCTTCGGTCACGATTTTATCGGCCACGAGTGTCACGTTGGGGAACATCCGCCGGAAGTCGTGGGCGAAGAGCCAGTGCGTCGAGCATTTTTTCCCTTCCAGCAAACCCGTCGAAGCCAATAAAAAAGCCCCGATGCACAAGCTGGCGACTTCCGCGCCGTTTTCATGTTGCACCCTTATCCACGGGAGAAAACCCTTGTTCAGGTCGAGCGCGGTGTTCAAATCGCCGAACAGGGCGGGCACGACAATCAGGTCGGTTTTTTTCACGTCCTGAACCACCGAATCGGCATGAACGGAAAACAGGCCATCGTGCAGCCGGACTTCTTTCGTCAGCCCGACGAGATGCACATCGAACAAAGGCGGCTGGTCGGCCTGAGCGAGGAAGTTATTGACCGCCGTAAACAGGTAGCGCGGCCCGGTGATGCTGTCGAGCACGGATGATTCGGGGACGAGGATGGAGATGTGTTTCACGAGCGAGGGTTTGAGTTTGTGCGTGTTATGAGTGTTTGAGGGGGAGTGGTGGCACGACTCAAAGTGTGCCACCATTAATTTGAAAGCAAAAGTAAAAAAGTTTTTAAAACAAAATATGTCGTAATTTACCCGCCATTCTGTCGCTTTTGCCCCTCACGCAGGTCTTTTCAATGCCCGTACCTTTGTGTCATCAAATTTTTAAAACAATTAGCATCTTAAACAATGGCAACAAAAGTGTTTATCAATCTCCCGGTGAAAGACCTCGACAAATCCATGGCGTTCTTTAAAGGTCTCGGTTTCACGTTCAATCCGCAGTTCACCGACGAGAAGGCGGCTTGCATGGTCATCAGCGACAGCATTTTCGCCATGCTGCTCACCGAGCCATT
This sequence comes from uncultured Saprospiraceae bacterium, assembly GCA_964481485.1. Classification (GTDB taxonomy): domain Bacteria; phylum Bacteroidota; class Bacteroidia; order Chitinophagales; family Saprospiraceae; genus M3007. The sequence goes on from CAYZVM010000011.1 coordinate 3,075, forward strand.
CTTTCAAACATTCACCGCTAAAAAAATCAGCGATGCGAAAACGGCGACCGAAGTGCTGATAGCGCTGGATGCGGCTTCCCGCGACGAGGTGCAAGACACGGTGGCGAAAGCGGTCAAACTCGGCGGAACGCGCTACGCCGAGCCTCAAGACCACGGCTGGATGTACCAGCACAGTTTTGCCGACTTGGACGGCCACCAATGGGAAATCCTATACATGGACGAATCGCAGATGCCTGAACAAATGTGAGGTCTTTACTCGCTTGTGATGCCCACGCTTATCTACGTTTAGCGTGTCATTTCGAGCGCGTAGCGAGAAATCCGAAAAAAACTCTATTTCGGCCTCAGATTCTTCGCTACGCTCTGAATGACACGGTTTTAGTTTTTCGATGAAATCGTATGAAAATGCCGAGCGTCCCAAGCGGTCTTTTCTCTCAAAAGCCTAATGTTTTCCATCACATCTTTCATTGCAAAAATCTCACACCATGCCATTTCTCAATTCGTACCTCAACTTCAACGGCAACTGCGAACAAGCCTTCAATTTGTACAAATCCGTGTTCGGCGGCGAGTTTGCCGACATCTCGCGTTTCGGCGACGTGCCGCCCGGCTCGCCCGGCATGGAAGGTGCCGACCCCAACAAAATCCTGCACGTTTCTTTGCCGGTCGGCCAACATTGTATGCTGATGGGCAGCGACTGTCCACCTTCTTTCGGGACTGGCACGCAGGGCAATCTTTTCAACATCTCCATCACCGCCGACAGCAAGGAAGAAGCCGACCGTTTGTTCAACGGCTTGTCGGCAGGCGGCCAAGTTTTTATGTCTATGGCGGACACGTTTTGGGGTTCCTACTTCGGGATGTTTACCGATGCGTTTGGCGTGCAGTGGATGGTGAGTTATGAGTATCCAAAGTCTTGAAACGATGAACAAGCCCACCAACATTGACGAGTACATCGCCGGTTTTCCGAAAGAAGTGCAGGCCATTTTGGAACAGGTGCGGGCGACAATTCGGCAAGTCGCGCCCGACGCGGAAGAGGCCATCAGTTACGGCATACCAACGTTCAAGCTCCGCAAAACCAACATGGTTCATTTCGCCGGCTTCAAAAATCACGTCGGTTTTTACGCGACACCGACCGGGCACGAGGCGTTTCAGGAAGAACTTTCCGTGTTCAAACAAGGCAAGGGTTCTGTCCAATTTCCGCTCGACAAGCCGATGCCGCTGGACCTGATTGCCCGAATCGTACAATTCCGAAAAGAGCAGATTTTGGAAAAAACGGTAAAGAAGAGATGATTTTCCAACACCGAGAGACAGAGACACGGAGAGCGCAAACGCTTGATTTTCAACAAAAAAACGCTGTGTATCCGTGCCTCTGTGTTTAAGTTCGAACAAACAAAAACATAAAAACGATGGCAACAACTAAAAAAATAACGCCCTTTCTTTGGTTCGACGGCCAAGCCGAAGAAGCCGCCAAATTTTACACTTCCGTTTTCCCCAACTCAAACATCGAAAAAGTCGTCCGCAACGGCGATACGGTCATGGTCGTGGATTTTTCGCTCGACGGGCAAAAGTTTACAGCGCTCAACGGCGGGCCACAGTTCAAATTCAACGAGTCTATTTCGTTTGTCGTCCATTGCGACACGCAGGACGAAGTGGATTATTTTTGGGAAAAACTGACCGCCGACGGCGGCGAAGAAAGTATGTGCGCTTGGCTCAAAGACAAATTCGGCCTGTCGTGGCAAATCGTCCCCGAAGCCCTGCCGCGCCTGCTCTCCGACCCCGACCCGGCGGTGGCGCAAACCGCAATGACAGCCATGATGAAAATGCGGAAAATCATCATCGCGGATTTGCAGAAAAAAGCATAAGGAATTCACACATGGCAAAATCCAAAGACACCCACGACCCCGTCGGCGTGACCGCACATATCCAGCAATTGCCGCCCGACTTCGCCCAATTGGTGGAGGCGATACGACAAACGATTTTGGGCGTAGATGCTGCAATCGGCGAGCAAATCAAGTGGAACTCGCCAAGTTTTTTCTACACTGGCCCGATGCAGCCCTTCGACCCGAAAACTTACAAACGGGACATCGTGGTGCTGAATCTGCAAAAAAGCCATGCGCTGTTGGTTTTTCCGACGGGCGAAACGGTCAAAGACGCGTCCGAAATGCTGGAAGGCAACTACACCGATGGCAGACGTTTGATGAAAATCACAGACATGGCGGATTTTGAGCGGAAAGAACCGGAATTGAAAAAAGTGATCGCCGCGTGGCTTTCATTGGTTGAGAAGTAGAACCCCTAGCCATTTTTGCACACCAAATCGCAACAAAATCTTCTTCATCATAAAATGAGCACGAACATCCACGACTACATCGTCAACATCAACACTGCCCCGTGGAAGCCCCTGATCGAATCGGGCGTGAACACAGAAGGTATTTTTGTCAAAGCCTTGCGCTACGACGAAGCACAAAAACGAGCGCCGAGTTTTCTGTTAAAATTCGAGCCGGGGGCGTCATACCCCTATCACAATCACCCGGCAGGTGAAGAATTGTTGGTGCTGGAAGGCTCTTGCATCATCGAAGGAGCGACACTTCGAGCCGGGGATTACCTCTACACGCCACCGGGATTCAAACACAGCGTAAGGACCGAAACGGGCTGCACCGTGTTTTTCATAGTCCCTGAAGAGGTGGAGATTTTGAAATAGCCCCCCGTGCCACTTTTCCTTAAGGAACGGGTAAATAATAACTTGTAAATTTCAGGTAGATTGGTTTTTGCCCAGACAACCATCTTTTTGTGCGAATAGCAGCGCTCTTTAATCAAAAAGATGGGCGGTATGGGCGGAAAGAAATCACATCAAATTCATAAGTTATTGTTTACCCGTTCCTAAACAATTAAAAATCAAGCAACAATGTCAACAAACAAAACCTCCATCACCGTAGAGGCCCTCATCAATGCCCCCATCGAAAAAGTGTGGGAATGCTGGACTTCTCCCGAACATATCACCCAGTGGAACCAAGCCTCCGACGACTGGCATTGCCCCAAAGGTGTGAACGACCTGCGACCGGGCGGCAAATTCTCTTTCACGATGGCTGCCCGCGACGGCAGCGCGGAGTTCGACTTCGCGGGCGTGTACGACGAAGTGAAAACCCACGAAATAATCGCCTACACCCTCGGCGACGAGCGGAAAGTGGAAGTGCATTTTTCCAAAGACGGCCCGTCCACCAAAATCGTCGAAACCTTCGAGGCGGAGAACATTCACGCGCACGAAATGCAAAAAGCCGGTTGGCAAGCGATTTTGCACAATTTCAAAAAGTACGCGGAGCAAACGTAGCAGTAATGAGAACTTTCCGAAAGTTGTCAACTTTCGGAAAGTTTGAATTGGAAAAACTATCAGCGAACAAAACTTCTCTACAATGAAACAACTCAATTTTTCCATCCAGATCAACGCCCCGAAAGAAAAAGTGTGGAGCATTTTGCTCGACGACAAAACCTACCGCCAGTGGACAAGCGTTTTCCACGAAGGCTCTTACGCCGTCGGCGACTGGAGCGAAGGCAGCAAAATGCTGTTTTTGGGCCCCGAAGGCTCGGGCATGACAAGCAGGATCTTCAGGCATGTGCCCAATGAGTTTATTTCGATTCAGCATTTGGGGACCGTCAATAACGGTGTCGAAGACTTTGACGGCGAGGAAACCAAAAAATGGGCGGGAGCTCTGGAGAACTATTCCGCGAATGAACGCAACGGCATGACCGAACTGATTGTAGATATTGACGTAACTGAAGATCACGAAGCGTACTTTCAGGAAACTTGGCCGAAGGCATTAGACAAAGTGAAGGTGCTGTCGGAGGATAAAAATTGATTCAAGACAACTCATGCCTACTTTTGCCCAAAACAAAAACCTATGTCTGCAAATATCCATATCCGCCCCGCCACCGAAGCCGATTTGCCCGCCATTCACGCGCTCATGTACGAACTCGCCGTGTACGAAAAAGAGCCGGAAGCCGTGTTCACCACGCCCGCCGAGTATTTGGAGGATTTCAGAAACGGCCTTTTTGAAAGCCATGTGGCCGAAATGGACGGGCGCATCATCGGCATGACTTTGTTCTTCATGGCCTATTCTTCTTGGAAAGGGAAAATGCTCTACCTCGACGATTTTGTCATCACCGAGTCGCACCGGCGAAGTGGCGCGGGGCAGTTGTTGTTCGATGCTTTTGTGGAAGAAGGCCGACGGCGCGGTTGCCGCCTCGTGAAATGGCAGGTGTTGGATTGGAACGAACCCGCGCTGAAATTCTACCGGAAAAACGAGGCCATCATCGAAACGGGTTGGTGGAACGGAAAGATTATTTTCTAAAAAAAGAAGGCGGCCTCCGCTCTACCGAACGAAGGCCGCCTTCTTTTTTCTCTCACCCCTCTCACCTCTTACTTTCTCACCCTCTTACCCTCTCACTTTTTAGTGGGCCTGGCAGGAATTGAACCCGCGACCATCTGATTATGAGTCAGCCGCTCTAACCACCTGAGCTACAAGCCCTTGTTTCAGTGTGCAGCCGGCAGGTTGCGGGAAACAGCCATGCCAACGCAAGTTTCTGAACGGCGCAAAGGTAAATTTAATTCCCAAAATCTGATTGATTTCTTCTTTGTTCGTTTGGCAAATTGCAGCGCGTTTGGTGCGATGGGCAATCTGGGCAAGGTGGCTCGAAATAGGCTGACGTTGGTTCGCGAAATCGAAAAAGTGGCGTTGGATTAGGCCTCCTTCTCCGCCAACTGGCGGATTCGGCGGGTAAAAGAAAGGCCAAAATCTCAAGTTGGCAACCTCGCATCCGAGTTCTCGGGGCGGGGCTTTTTCATTTTGGACTTCACAGTCAATTCTCTGGGCTTTTCAGCAAAACCTCCTCCTTCCGAGCGCCCACACCTTTGTGCCCTCAATTCAATTATTCACAAAAACTCTTTTCAAATTTAAACAATCATGAAAATGAAAATTTTCTTGGCTGCATTGTCGGCCCTCCTCCTCGCCTTTTCCTGCGAAAAAGACGAAGTCCCAGAAACCCTCTCTGTTTTTAAAAATCAAAAATCGGAATTGCTCCAAGACTGGATAGATCTGCATTTGGGGGTGATTAAAAACACGTCGGGGGTCACGCACGTCGCGTTTTCGCGGCATTTTTCGTACACTGGAATTGCCCTTTACGAATCCCTCGTGCAGGGCGACAAGCAGTACAAAAGCATCGCCGGCAGTTTGAACGGGCAGGTTCAATTGCCCGAACCGCCACAGGGCAAACCGCTGTACTGGCCCGCTTCGGCCAACGCCGCCATGGCAGAAATGCTGCGGTTCTTTTACCCGGCCAAACCGGAAAATGTGCAGCGCATTGACTCGCTCGAACAAGTCTGGTTTGACAAATACAGCGACGAAGTGAACCCGGCGACCGACCTCGCAGCAGCCGTTCAGTTTGGCAAACAGGTGGCCCAAGCGGTCATCGAATGGAGCAAACAGGACGGCTCGGATGGTGCCAACATCCCCTACACCCCGTTGGGAGAAGGTTATTGGGAACCTACCTCTTCTGCCCCAGCGAACGTGCCAGGTTGGGCCAACAACAGAACCATTTTGCCGGGCAGCATCAATAACACGATACCGGCGGCCCCGACCGCATTTTCAAAAAATCCCGGAACGCCGTTTTACAACATGGCAAAGGAAGTGTACGACATTTCCCAAGCCCTGACGGAGGAGCAAAAAGCGATTGCCAAGTTCTGGGACGACGCGCCCAACGGGAAATATGTATCCGTTTTCGGCCACTGGTTCAGCGTCTTGAAACAGGTGTTTGAAAAAGACAATCCCGGCCTGATGAAAGCCGCCGATGCTTACCTGCGCCTGGGCATCTCCATGAACGACGCGACCATCAGCTGCTGGAAAACAAAATACACTTACCACCTGCTGCGCCCCGTCACTTATATTCGGAAACATATTGGCTACGGAGACTGGAGCCCTATCATCTCCACGCCCCCACACCCAGAATATTCGGCTGCCCACGGCACGATTTCCGGCTCGGCGGGCTATGCTTTGGAGTCTGTTTTTGGCGCGAATTACAGTTTCACCGACCATACCTACGATGTCTTGGGCATGAGTCCCAGAAGTTTCAACAGTTTTGACGCAGCCGCCAAAGAGGCCGCGCTTTCGAGATTGTATGGCGGCATACACTACCGCCCTTCCACGGAGACAGGAAATGTGCAGGGCAAAAAGGTGGGCGAAAACGTGAAAGGCCTGCTGACGACGAAGAAGTAAACTGGTCGGGTGGTTGGGTTTTTAAATTGATGGCCTCGTCGCGTGTGGAATGCGGCGGGGCTGTTTTGTGCAAAGTCTTATTGTTAGGTTTTTGATTTAATCGTGAATCCAAATATGGAAGGCTCTGCATAATATTTAAGGAAAAGTTTAACGCCTTTCTTTTCCGCATCCTTTTTTTGAAGTTTGTCAAGCCATTCAATACTATCAAAATGCGCACCCTCCAGATATGAAAAACTAAAATCTGCCTCTTCAAGATTAGTCGCCCCCATAAAGTAAGCACCAGCGAGATGTGCTTTGTTGAATCCAGAGCCTTCCAAATTAGTATCTGTTAAACTGGCAGATTCAAGATGAGAATGCCCAAATGAGGTGTTTTTCAAATTTGCCCTGTCAAGACGAGCATTTTGGAGAAGAGATTCGTTAAAATTTGCATTTTCAAGGTTGGCTAGCCTTAGGTCGGCCCCTTCAAGATTAGCACCTGTAAGGTCAGCCCCTTCAAGATCGATTTCAAGGAGATAGGCTTTAGCCAAATAGCATCTTCTCAAATTTACGTTTTTCACACCCATTTTATTCAATCTCCTAATGTTTCCGACAATTCGGTGTGTTGCTTCCTTTTCATCCCAGCCTCGATAGTCATCAATTTCCTCTTGCCAGCGTTTGATGTCTTGCTTTCGCTGATAGCGTTGCATGAAAATTGAAAAAATCAAACCCAGTAGGAACACGTCGAAGCAAAATCCGACGAACTCTACCCGGACATTTCCCCAAAAATCGCCACTCGTATCAGGATGAACAAAAAAGGTAAATCTCAGGAAAAACAAACTGACAGCAAACAGAGAAAGATAAAACCAAATACTGCCGTCAATTTCTTTGAGAAAGGTTTTAATTCGTTGAAACATAGGATTTATCTAGTGGGAAAAGAATTATGAAAACCCAAGGAAGACCCCGTCATTTACTTTTTCTTCTTCCCGTAAGGATTTTTATCCGGGCGCTGGCGCGAATCCCATATAAGAAGCACCGTGATGCGGTCGGGTTTTATCCGGTAAAATACGCTCCGGTGCTTGTCCACTTTCCAATAACGAACCGTTTTGTAACCCGTCGGGCGACCACTTTCAGGGTAATCGGCAATCGTCGCAAGGCGCTTATATAGGGCATCCAAAAAATTGTCGAAGGCTTAGATTGTACCAAGTTCTTCCCTGAAATAGCGTTCGATTTCCCTGACTTGGCGCTGCGGTTTGGGCTTCCATGTTATTCTTTTGCCCATTGGCGGAACATTTTGAATGCCTCCTCATTGTCCAGCGTGTCGCTTTCGTCGTCGCTGTCGGCGATGGCTTCTTCCAACTCCGCGATGAACTCCGGGGGGAACTCGGCGAGCGGGTGTTCGCCCTTTACCAAAGCAAGACAGTAGGCGAACATTTGTTCAAGCGTGGCGGTGTCTTCCACGTCGGCAAGCAGTTTGACGAATTTGCCTCTTATTTCGATGGCTGACATATCGGCTGTTTTTTGTGCAAAAATAACTGAATTTGGCGGAATCAAGTCAGATTGCATCGCGGAATGAAAATTCGCAGGAAGAGTCGTACAAAGTCGCAACTTGAGTTGGGTCATCACCCCTCAAAACTTGACACTGCCGATTATTCTGGCAATCACTTCCTGCACATCCAGTTCGAAAAACATCGGCAAGCGCACCAGACAATCAGAATACCGTTCGGATTCGGGCAGCGCCCGCCCATCGTGTTTTTCCAAATAAAAAGGGCTGTTGTGCAAACTCTGGTAATGAAACACGGCCTGCACACCATTTTCCCTGAGCCGGCGCAAGAGTTCGGTCCGTTGCTGCAAGGAACGGCAGACCAGATAAAAGATGTGGGCATTATGGGTGGCATATACCGGTATCAGCGGCAGTTGGATGCCCGACTGGCTGGCCCATGGCTGCAATCCGTCGTGATAAGCCGCCCAGTGCCGCGCCCTTTGCAGTTGGATAGCATCGAGGTCTTCCAATTGCGCCCAGAGAAATGCCGCCGTGACCTCCGACGGAGAAAAGGAACTGCCCACGTCAAACCAGCCGTATTTTTCCACTTCTCCGCGAAAAAAGGCCGCCCGGTTAGTTCCTTTTTCCCAGATAATTTCGGCGCGAGCCTTCAGTCTTTCATCATTGACGACGAGCATTCCCCCTTCCCCGGCCATTATGTTTTTGGTTTCATGGAAAGAAAAAGCCGCCAGATGGCCAATCGAACCCAGCGCCTTTTTTATTCCGTCTTTGCCCGTATAAAAACTGTCAATCGCCTGCGCGGCATCTTCCACCACCCACAGCCCGTACCGGTTGGCCAATGCCATTATCTTATCCATGTCGCAAGCGACGCCCGCGTAATGGACTGGCACAATAACCTTCGTCCGTTCATTGATGAGCGCCTCGATAGCATCTTCGTCCATCCCCGGATGCTCGGGGCGACTGTCCACAAAAACAATTTTTGCGCCGCGCAGCACGAAGGCATTGGCAGTGGAAACAAACGTAAAGGCGGGCATAATCACCTCGTCGCCAGCCCGCACGTCGCACAACAGCGCAGCCATTTCCAACGCGGCGGTGCAAGAAGTTGTCAGCAGACTTTTGCCGAATCCATATCGCTGCTCAAAAAAATACTGGCTTTTTTGCGTGAACACGCCGTTCCCAGAAAGGTGGCCGGAGTGCGCCGCTTGGTAGATATATGGGGCTTCTTTGCCCGTGAGATATGGCTTGTTGAAAGGGATCATGTGCGTTTGTCAATGATGTTATTGGTTTTAAGAAGTCGTTGCAAACACTGTTTTTTCCTGCAAAACTATACAACCACTCAAAGCCGTGCACTGCTAAGTATTTGGACACCGATATTTCTCCCGAGATTGTTCAGAAACCTGTGTCGGTCAAAATCATTGAAAGCACCGATTCTGGATTAAAATGATTTTCGGCATTATCCAAACCGCAAGAGTTTTGGCTCATGCTCCCAATTGGCTGACAAGATATTTTGATAAAATATGTTTGGACAGGATTGACAAGATTTACAGGATTTTGAAAGCAACCAATCAAATCCTGTAAATCTTGTCAATCCTGTCGAAAGAATAAAACCTGTGAGTCAGTATAAAAGGAGTACGCGCAAGAATTTGATTTCGCTCTCACACATTACCAACTTTTCCTACCTTTATCGCCCTCACAAAAATCAAAATTCCACAATCTAAACTCGCCTCCCTATGCTCGTGAAAACCTACGCCGGAGCCGTACACGGCGTTGATGCCCAGATGATTACCGTCGAAATAAACACCGGCGGCGCGGTGGGCAACACCGACAAACCGGGCATTTTCATCGTGGGTCTGCCCGACAGCGCCGTGCGCGAAAGCCTGCCTCGCATCGAAGCTGCCGTCAAAAATTCCGGCATCCGCCTCCCGCGCCTCAAGACGATTATCAACCTCGCCCCCGCCGACATTCGCAAGGAAGGTTCGGCGTTTGATTTGCCCATCGCCATCGGCATGCTGGCGGGTTCGGGTGTTATTCCGCCCGACGGCCTCGACCAATATTTCATCATGGGCGAACTCTCGCTCGACGGCTCTTTGCGACCCATCAAAGGCGCGTTGCCGATTTCGATTCAGGCGCGAAAAGAGAAATTCAAAGGTTTTATTTTACCAAAAACAAACGCCCGCGAGGCCGCCATCGTGAACGACGTGGATATTTATGGCGTGGAAAATTTGCGCGAGGCCATTGACGTGCTGGCGGGCGAATCGGACATTAAACCCTTGATTGTCAACACACGCGAAGAATTTGCCAACAGCGCCAGCATCTACGACGTGGATTTCGCCGACGTGAAAGGTCAGGAAAACATCAAACGCGCGCTCGAACTCGCGGCAGCCGGCGGCCACAACGTCATCCTTATCGGCCCACCCGGCGCAGGCAAGACGATGCTCGCCCGGCGACTGCCCACCATCCTGCCGCCCCTCACCCTGCATGAGTCGCTCGACACCACCAAAATCCACTCCGTCTCCGGTATTCTGCCCGACAACGCCTCGCTCGTCACCACCCGGCCTTTTCGCGCGCCACACCACACCATCAGCGACGTGGCGCTCGTGGGCGGCGGCTCCGACCCGATGCCCGGCGAAATCAGCCTCGCACACAACGGGGTGTTGTTTCTCGACGAATTGCCGGAGTTCAAAAGGCAGGTATTGGAAGTGATGCGCCAGCCGATGGAGGAGCGCCGCGTCACCATCAGCCGGGCCAAGGTGACGGTGGATTATCCGGCGAGTTTTATGCTCGTGGCTTCCATGAATCCCTGCCCCTGCGGCTATTACAACCATCCAGAAAAGGAGTGCGTGTGCGGCCCCGGTGTCGTAAAACGCTATTTATCAAAGATTTCCGGGCCGCTGCTTGACCGCATTGACCTGCACGTAGAGGTGACGCCCGTGAAAATCGAAGAACTCACGACGACCGAACAATCCAAACAGAACAGCGCCGACATCCGCGAGCGGGTGCTGCGTGCCCGCGAGATACAGGCCGAACGTTTTAAAGATTTGAAAGAGGTCTATTCCAACGCCCAAATGCCGAGCCGCATGGTGCACGAGGTGTGCCAACTGACTCCGGCCGGCCTCACACTCCTGAAAACGGCGATGGAGCGTTTGCAACTCTCCGCCCGTGCCTTCGACCGCATCCTGAAGGTGGCGCGCACGGCGGCGGATCTGGCGGGCAGTCCGGATATTCGCATCGAGGATTTGGCGGAGGCGATTCATTACCGGAGTTTGGATAGAGAGGGGTGGGCGGGGTGAGATGATTGGTAATGAGTGCGCTTGGGTGTCAAAGACGCAAGCACGGCGGGAGACCACGACGCAGCAGGGAACACCAAGCGAGGCATAAAGGCTGCGAAACTCTAGTTTTGATCGGTTCAGTTTTTGGGGTGAAGGTCAATTGTAATGCGAACTCTAATTTACAATGGTCTTGATTTTGGATGCGGGTCATCCAAGAGAGTTCGTGCCTGAAATTCTAATGTCGGTGGAATAGGCAAAAAACGGAAATTTTTTGAACCTGAATATGCCAAAGTATTTATCTTTGTACGAATATTTATTATATGTTTTTGCCTTTTGACCTGTTTGCCTTTCTAAGAGCGGATTTGTCGAATAAACCCATTTACCTGCCATATGCATTCAATTTCCAACCCACCCGACCCCCAATATCATTTTTTTATCGCCTATCCTAGCACTGCTGCTAAACAGGCCGAAGAACTATTCGATTTGCTTACCGACTCTCATAAAGTATATCTGGATAGTCGCAACCTACTAGCGGGACAAAACTGGACAACCGCCTTAAGTATGGCGCAAGCAGCCTCGCTCATCACCGTTGCGCTTATTTGCCAAGAATATCAATCGGCATTCTATGCCCAGGAAGAGGTGGCTGCCGGCATTGCATACGAACGAGTATGGGGCAACACTCGACACATTGTTGTACCAATTTATCTCAATGGCCTTCCTCTCGATCCAGTTCAAATTCCGTATGGCATAAGAGTCAAGCAGGCACTCGATGCTATAAAAGAAAGCAGCTTAGAAGCAGTGGCTGTAAAATTAAAAGCCATGCTCGGGCCATCAACATCAACTTATAAAGAACCTCCAACCACCTATGAGCACCCTTTAAAAAAATACCCTACCCACCCATTAGTACCTGCAGAATGGGTCAGCACAGAATTAGTACAAAGCTATGCTCAGATAATCCGCCAATTTGAGGCGCTACAAGTCATCACCGATGCAAATCGTTTTCGACGGGAAGCTGACCTCGACGATCCTAAGGCCACCACCATCAAAGAATATCAATTGCTGCCGGTTTACTCCGTACCTCCCTATGCCTTTTGGCTTAATGTATTTTATGAAGCCCGTCTCCATGGACCGCGAATGTTGGCCGCTTTGCTTATGGTTGTCCCAGATGACCAGTTCGAGGCTAAGGCGCGCTTGAACCGGCGCGAATTACTAGAGTCGTTGCTTGTTTCTAAAAATCAATCTTAACTAATTCCTGCTATGATGAGAATCTTCCCCTCCCACTTCTTTCCATTTCTTCGTTCGGGGCGAAAATATCTGTATTCGATATTTACTGCTGTATTGCTTTTGCTCGGCCAGTCATTCCTGAATGCTCAAACGGAAATCACTCCCGAAGTCAGGAAAGTGTTGGAAAGTTTGGCTCCCTACTATTCTTCTGGGTACGACCGGCTTACCCCCCAACTTGTAAAAATCGGCTATACACCCCGGGCGGAAACGAAAAATTGGCCAGTCCTCCAACGGCTGAACGAGGCTTACCAAACCGCCGTGGACGGGGATAAATTTTTGGCTTTGCTCTCCCAAAGTTCGGCCCAGGAATATGGCCCGATAAAAGAAGAACAGGTTATCAAACCTTATTTTGAACTGCCTCCGATATCACCAGGTGAGGTAGAATGGAATTACTCGAGGCCTATATCGCCGGCCGTTGATCTTCCGCTGAAAGTCAAGGAATGCCTTACGGTCATGGGTTGCTATCTGGAAGGCGGAGCACTGGGCGGAACAACTGGGGTCTTAAAGAATATTTTTGGGCTGTCAGATGAGGTGAACTACGAATTACAATCAAAAAGCAGCTCCAATATTGAGGCCATATCGCGTGGATTACAACACGCCAGCAAAAATGAGGTCGCCATGAAAGCCCTGGTAGGGGATATGGCCTTTCAACTTTGTAACAATTATGAATCGGCGAATAAAACGGCGGCCATTACGGAGGCGCTATCGTGGAGGAACAATCCAGACCAAAAGGTGGCGAATTGGAAGAGCATTTCCCTTGACCCTCCCAAGACAGGCGGCGCTAACAAGGGCTTCGACATTGATACCTTAGCCTCTCGGGTTTATCAGGATCACACCAAATTGGGCTTCGAAATAGTGTCGGATATACAGTCCTATTCGATAAAAATAATCATCTCCCCAGCATTTAAATCGAAAGTTAAGACTCCCTTTTTTCGGGACTTAGTAAATGAACTGACCAATATTTCAAAGGGGGATGCTTTTCCCCAAATATACATAATTGAGAATAAAATGCGAAAGGCATTGGACGATATCATACCTAATGTTGACCGAAGTCCTGAAAGTATTCTACCTGGTCATGCTGCCTCAACCGCTTTCTGGGAAAATACCCCCACGGCAATGACCACTCCGCTCACTAAGGAGCAGGTTTGGAAATCCTTCCGCCAACGGTTCCCTTTCCATATGCAAACTATTGGGCAATCGTCCCGGCAACCTGACGGCAGCTACTTTTTTCTCGTTTCCGAGCCACCGCCCCATGCTTCGCTGGAAAGCATAAAAGCGGTATTCAAAGGATATAACATTTCCTGGGAAGAAAAAGAAAACAAACTCGGCTACGACGGCTGGACCAAAGACGTGATCATAGAGGTCAAAAAAGCCAGCGTCACCGAAATGGACACGTTCTACCACCGGGTTTATCGTCACCTCTTTTTCATCGAGCCGTACAGCGGTCCGCTTGACTTAAGTATTCAGAAAGAATCCATCTATTTTTCCGAGCAGACGTTGAACTACGAGGTACGCAATGCCGATCTGGAAAACTGGCTTCTGAGCGATAAAGCACTTGGTTTCGTACCGCTTCATCAGCGGGAAGCGTCTGCGCAACCCCTTTCAGAAGTACTGGCCAAAAAACAAACCGGGATCTGGGTGACCAAAAGGCCTATTTTGATCGCCTGGGTTCTGCCGTATGAAGCGAATTTAACCGGCAAACAAGCTGAAATTCGTGAATTTGCTGAAAATGTTGACTTTATCATCGGCGCCGTACGGTTGAACGATGGGGTGGCCATTATTGCGCACAAAAGAACCGTGCCCGAGACCGTGCTTCCAACCATGCGCACCGAAACGATCCTGGCTTTGGCCACCGCCCCTGGCAGCGGTTTGGGGCAAAGCTATGAGCGCAATTTTGTGCTGGCCGGCAGAATGGAAAAGAACCTCGATGGCGCGCCGGTCTACCTGAGCGCCTCGCTGCAAAACACGGACTTCGGCAGTTTGCTGAACATCGCTGACCAGATGCTCAAATCATGGTCGTTGAATGATACAGTGAAGTATATCAATTTTAACCATCCGAAACCTGCCAAGTGGGCTTTTCCCCGTCCGTTAAATCAAGTACTCAACAGTTCGAGCATAACCTTCAACGGAAATATGGAAGGGGCGACACAATCTTTTGAACTGTCAAACCAAACGAGATATAAAAATCTTAGCCTACTTAACGTCAGTCGGACCGGGGCCATGGCCATAACTTATATGCCTAAAGATGTTCCTCTGGACACGGTTCGACTCTACGAGGAAAAAGCCTGGCAATATTTTGCAAACTTACATAGTCCAATTTGGGCGCAGACGGTTCGGTACGCCGCTTTATTTCAGTTTTTTAAAGATTTCGGCATCAAGGCCGACTCCAGTTCAACATTCAGGAACCAGCCTTTGGACGTTAGTCCTTTGCAGAATGAAACTTTCCGCTTCCTCATGATCCTTGATTCCCTGGATGAAAAGGGCATAAGCAAGTTAGCGTCAAGATACGTAAACCAGGCCGCCCAGATCAAACTGATCGAACAATTAGCGCAGGTCAAAAGGAGTATAGCTAAAATAAAGCAGGATGGCGGGATGCCAGCATTGAGAAAATGGGCAGAGCTGATCGGAAGTCCGTGGGCATTGAGGGACAATCAAGCAGGCGCAGAAGAAACAGATACCTTCCAGGAAGAATTAGGCCAAATAAAAGATAATCTTCGGCTCTTGGACTTGCTTGGCGTGAGCGTAACCAAAACCTTGGAAAGTTATAGTCAACAGAACACGGATATAAGTGGCAGCTGGATAAAAACGCCGACCATAGTGGTTTCTTATTGCACCGATTTAAACGCTTCCTGGAGCGGTGGTCATAACATCAATGCTTTGAGTCCAGCTGTAAAAGTGGGGAAAACCCCACAAATGGTCGAGATCCAAATTGTTTTTGATCGAATAAAAATTGTTATTGACCAATCTGTTTTCGCCCGATTGACACCAGAGGTAATGCGGCGTTTTGATATGCTGAGCAGACAGTTGGCAAACGCGGATGATTTCGATGCCATCGAAGAGGAAATGCGCAGCATTTTGCGTGATGTTCCGATGATGGCGTCTCGCAGTTGCGAAAGCGTCTTACCGTCCTCCAGATAATTTTTAAGCCCGTAGGGGAGATTGGCCATTGACAATATTCATCATAAAACAATGCGTTTTTATTATAATGTGCTCTTGACTGCCCTTCGATAAAATTTTTGAAGAATCAGATTTTTCTTATTATATCAAACCATTTGACATGACCATCCAGAACAATCGTTCAACCCATAGGAATGGCCTCATTTTGATGATCGCCCTTCTTTCCTTTCTTTTCTCAAACTGCTATTCTTTTAAAAAAGGATACCATAGATTCAAAGACGGTCAGTTTAAAGAGGCCGCAAAAATCTTCAAAAAGAAAACCAATCATCCGGTTTGGGGTGGCCCAGCAAAAGCCTACGGTGAATACGTAAAATTGAAGGATGCGCGTACCCTGGCGGTATGGCAGCACGCCGACACCATCCTGTGTAGTGTTTTGAAAGAATTAGATAGTATGCCCCGGTATTCCAAAAAAAGACAGAAATGGAACAAGTACGAGGTCAATCCTACAAAATTGGAATCCACGCTGGCGAATGTACAAAGAGGGGCGATGGAGACGGTGCGGGGCTCGGGACAGATCGCCGATTTATTCATCCTGCTCGAACGTTTTCCCTGTTGGCAGCACCAGGATTCGCTCCAGAAATTTATTGACGAAAGGGTCAATACCACTATCTGTTGTTCGCCTGAAAAATCGGATCTCAGTTGTAACTCTTTGTTGTCGGGTAGTCGTTGGGATATTACTTACGACAATGCTACCCTGATCATTAATCACTATGCGGACCGGGTTAAGCCGGAAAACTTTGAATTGTTCCTGAATATAAAAAACGATATCTGGCAGATTTTCAGGGAACAATCTCCGCCTTACTGTGCTATGGATCGTTTCCGGAGCGACCATCCCGACCATCCGTATCTGGAGGACTGCTCGTATACAGCGGCCAGCCATGCCCTTTGTAGTGATTCTTTAAAAGTTGCGTTGGCTTTTTTCAACCAGCACCCGCAAAGCATATTTGATCGCGATGTGTGCAATCGCATCCTTTGCCTTCTTAGCCACTCCAAGGAGAAACTAAGCGAAACCGAACAACAACAGGTGCGCGATATCGAGTTAATGACCGATCTGCGCTACAAGATGTGCGCCGACAAAATTGGTGATACCATTCGCTTTTTTCAGGATATGGAAAACCTGTCGCGCAAATGTCATAGTCATCAAGTGGTGTTTGAACTCGCCCAGCTGGCGGTCAATTTTTTCTTACAGCGGGAACAGCCGGACAACGCGAAGAACTTAATTAAAAAGATTGCCCCGTTTTTTGTGGACCCCAGCACTTGCCAACAGTATGACTTACAAACGGGCAAACAGGAATGGTTTCAAAGATACTTGCGCTTGCTCCATAAACCGGATCCCTCTCCCACCAGACGTGCCAAGCCCATAACCACCTGGAATACCAAGGAATATGACGAGTTTTCGGCTGTTTCCTGGGGCGACGGCAACGAGGCCTACTTTGTCCGGCGAGACGATTTTCTAGAGAGCAATTCGATCATGTATTCCAAATTGAACGGCGAAACCTGGTCTGCTCCCTCGCGCGTGTCCGAATTGAGCTTTGCTCCTGATGCGGAGCCCATTTCGATAACGGATGACGGAAGGATGTTACTACTACGCTCCGAAGGTAAGATCTGGCAGAGCATTCGGCGTAATACTTCCTTGTTGTGGTCGAGACCGGAACCCTTACCATTGAATTTACAGCTTGCCAGTTGGGCTGCGCTCTCATCGGATGGCAACACATTACTGGTGGAAGGCATTTCAAACCGGAACCGACCCGTAAAAGATATTTTTCTCTGCAAAATAGGCAAAAACGGCCGTTTCGGAAAACCGGAAAAACTTAAGGCACCCATCAATTTTGCGCTTAGCAATGAAATGCGTCCTTACATTACAGCCAACGGACGTTCCCTCTATTTGACTTCCGACCGGCCGGATGGAATGGGTGGAACTGATAATTACGTCGTTTCCCTGCCGGAATCGTTCGAATTTACGAATCCGGACTCTCCTGCCACGCACTTGAATTGGCGTTTCAATACTTGGAATGAAGATTTTGGTTTCACCTTCATTTCTGACTACACGGGAAAGGGCTTTTTCCACCGGTCTAATTTGTGCGGACACAACATGGATATCTTCGAGATCACCATACCTCTTCCACCCCCTCCACCCTGTGACACTTTAGAGAATGATTCAATAAAATGTCCAAAACCCATCCTTCGCTTTGCCGGGGTTATCCTCGATGAACACCATGTACCCATAGCTGGAGATGAAGGGAGTTTTGTGGAATTCATTACAGACTACGACCTGCACGCTACTAAGAGGTTGATTTCAGAATATGGCACTTATGTTTATACTGCTCCCAGCAAGGCAAGAGCGGTCCGTCTTTTTCCGGAGATTCCAGGCTACTATTCTGAGCGCGATGTCACCCATTTTCCAGCAATGCTTTCAAGAGATACAATCATACGTGATACATTCATCCTGACTTCTTTTGAGCACATCCGTGATAGCTTTTTGCTGAAGTACGGTACTTTTTACCATCAGACGGCAGAATTCGATGATAAAGACCGTGTGTATCCGGAAATGGTACGTCTAGCCAAAATCGCCCGCCGGATGGGTGCTGAACTTGAGATACATGGCCATACCGATAGTACCGGCACCCATATAGATAACGATGTATTGTCCAAACAGCGGGCGAATGCCGTAAAGTCGTTTTTAGTAAAGACCTGTGGCTTTGAAGAGGAAAAAATCACCACAAAAGGGTTCGGTTCTAAAAAGCCTAAATGCCCAAATACATCGGAAGAAGGTCTTCGATGCAACCGTCGGGTCGAAGTGATATTTAAAATGCCAGAGTTACCAATTAGGAAAACACCTTCCACTGAAGCATCCCCTTTAACTGACCCAAGCCCTACCATAAAACATTGAATTTTTGTAACTTATAGAATACCTATGAACCTGCTGAATAATACCAATATGAAATTAAGGTGTTCTTGATTTATTGCCTTTAAGAAATCTGCCCTAGATATAATAAAACCATCGTTTTTGGGAACCATGGACTAGCAATTTTTCCGTTCTTCAAACAAACAGTCATTTGAATTTCGGGAATTCACTCCAAGCGAGTTCATCCCCAAAATGATTTTGGTACTAAGTAGAAAGGTCAAAAACAGAATGTGAGAAAAAACGGTCGTTTTATCTCTCGTCTTTCTAGTTAGCTCCCCTTGTAGCATTTATGAAATCTCGAATTTTTTTAAGTGTCTTGGGCTGTGGCTTTCTCTGATCCAGTTCGATATACCTCAAATTCGAAGCATCGCAACCTAACATATCCGCTACTTCTCTTTGAGTTTTTCCGGTAATAAGTCTGGCGTATTTGAGTTCTTTTCCTGGGCTTTTGCTCGCCAGCGGGCAAAAGCCCAGGAAGGCAATGATGGCTTTGGCGAACCTCGCAGTAGGCTCATGCCGATTCAGTTCCCACCCGGGTACGGTGTCCGGAGTTACATTCAACATCCTTGCCACCTCGGGTTGAGATAAACCACGATCCAATCGTGTTTTTCGAAGATAATCCCCCCAAAGTGTTCAATTCGATAGGATATAAAGGGTTTGAGGGCCTTTTAGCCCTTAAAGAGATTTTGAGTAACAAGTATGCAACGCAACCATGCCCCTGCGGCTATTACAACCACCCTGAGAAAGAATGTGTGTGTGGCCCCGGCGTCGTAAAACGCTATTTATCAAAGATTTCCGGCCCGCTGCTCGACCGCATTGACCTGCACGTGGAAGTGACACCCGTGAAAATCGAAGAACTCACGACGACCGAACAATCCAAACAGAACAGTGCCGACATCCGCGAGCGGGTGCTGCGTGCCCGCGAGATACAGGCCGAACGTTTTAAAGATTTGAAAGAGGTCTATTCCAACGCCCAAATGCCGAGCCGCATGGTGCACGAGGTGTGCCAACTGACTCCGGCCGGCCTCACACTCCTGAAAACGGCGATGGAGCGTTTGCAACTCTCCGCCCGTGCCTTCGACCGCATCCTCAAAGTGGCGCGCACGGCAGCGGATTTGGCAGGAAGTGCCGACATCAGCATCGAGGATTTGGCGGAGGCAATTCATTATCGGAGTTTGGATAGAGAGGGATGGGCGGGGTAAAAACAAAAAAGGCGACACCATTTGACTGGTACCGCCCGTACAAAACCTCTCATGTGCCCTATAACAATCTCTTATTTCTCCGCCGCTTTCAAGCCTTTCGTGAAGTTGGAATACAAATACACCGGAATCGGCAGCGGATCTAAATAGTTGTAAATCACCGGTTTCACCTCTTCCCAATCAAGCCCGCCCACGCCTGTGGCCAGACGCGGGAGCGCCACACTTTCCAAACCTTCTTTGTCAATGAGTTTGACCAATTCGCGCAACGCATGGTTGACATGGATGATGGATGCCCGACCGGGATGGGAATGATTCGTCTGTGGCGGTTCTTGTGTGAAAAGGTTGATAATCCGCCCGCCTACTCCGCTCCAAATCCATGCATCGCCGGGTTTGGGGTGAAACTGCTGACAATAGTGCCGAAAATCCTTGTACATGGCCGGAAACTCCTCGCGCAGGTTCAACGCCAATCCTCTGTCAAAATGGTCGTTGGGTGCCACGCCGTGCGCAATAGCTTTTGCTTGCGACATCAAAATATCGCCTGAAACTTCTTTTATCATGGAAACTTTGTCGTGTTGGTGAATTTCTGACAAAGTTGAAGGACATCGGGGCAGATAAAAGATGACAGGTGTCATCTATGGGGTTGATGATGGTAAATCACTACAAGAAACTCGGGGGTGCATCTTCACCTCTGTCCACATTTAGTGAAGCGACCAGTTCGTTGAGGGCTTTTTGGAACTTCGCTTCGTCCTGCCAGTCACGGAAATCGCCAATAATATAGCGCCGCACTTCCTCGCCTTTCGCACCGTCCCAATCAAAGATATGGTCGTCTATTCGGATGGGAATCAACAAGTTGATGCGTTTGCCTCGCTCTTTTTTGAGTAACCTTTCTTTCGCTAGGATGCGGTCAATTTCCCTGTCCACCCACCAACTTTCCTTCAACGACTGCCGCGAGCAGACGAGTATCATTTTGTCATAGACCTTGATGCCACGCGAGAGACTTTCGTAGATGTCGTCGCCGGGTTTCATCTTTTTTTCGTCGTACCAGACCTGTACGCCGCGAGCGATGAGGGCTTCATAGAGTTTGCTGGCGAAATCCTTGTTTTGCCAAGAGTGAGAGAGGAAGACGGGGTACATACGAATCGGGTTTTCATCAAAGAAATCAGGCAGGTAGTTGATGTAGTTTTCCGGTAGACCGATTTTGAGGAGGAAAGATTTGGGAAGATTGCGAGAGGCGCGGAGGGTGTGGAAGTCGATAACACATGCCCCAGAAACACGAACAGTATCAAGGCCTTTACAAGTTGAAAGGTCAGTAAGCCCAAAAATGGTTTCGTTAAATTCGCATCCAGAAAAATTTGTTTTATGAAGAATGGCACCCGTAAAGTTTGCTCCTCCAAGTCCGGCACGACGAAGATTTGCATTGGTAAAATTAGCTCTCGAAAAATCGCATGATTCAAGTTCTGCACCAAAAAGATTCGCCCCTGAAAAATTTACTTCTGGAAAAATTGATTCGGCAAAATCAGAAAAAGAGAGGTCTGCATCCTTGAATATGCTTTTCCAAAAATTATATCTATTTAATATCATTTTCGAGAGATTAACCTTCGAAAAATCTTCTAATGCAAAAGCACTTATCTCTTTGGGGCTTTCAATAAAACTTGGTATTAGCTTTGGATTCTCCTCTCTCCACCGATTCCACACCTCCACTCCTTGTTTCAAGATTTTCAAATGTTCGGGATTGGCCATAGGTCATTACTTTTTGGAATGAGGTGAACGACGGTGTTTGGCCAAAATCTTCTCCTCAGTAAGTCCTTTTTCATCCCAGACTTTATCGGCCAAGTCGGAGGCCTTGTCTGCAAAATACTGGCCCAGAAGCCGCTTGATTTGTGCCAAATCCTGCTCCGAAACTTTCCGAGCGTATAGTTTCAGTAGTTCCAATTGTAGGTTGGTGAATGGCTGAGGAATGGTTTGTGCTGCGTCCATTTGCGATGATTTTGCCACAAAAAAACGGTTTTAAAGTCAATTTTCAAAACCTTTTAAGCAGAACATCCCCTACTTTTGCCGCCGAAAAAATCCGTTCAATGAAAAAACACAATTTCTCCGCCGGGCCAGCCATCCTGCCCGCGCCCGTCCTCAAAGAAGCCTCCAAAGCCGCCCTGAATTACGAAGGCATCGGCCTCAGCCTACTCGAACTCTCGCATCGGGGGCCAGAGTTCACCGCCATCATCGAAGAAGCCAACGCCCTGATGAAAGAAATCATCGGCTTGCCCGAAGGATACCAGGTCTTGTGGCTCTCCGGTGGCGCCAGCACCCAGTTTTACATGATTCCGTTCAACCTGCTGAATGAGGACGAAACTGCCGCCTACGTCAACACCGGCGTGTGGGCGGACAAAGCCATCAAAGAAGCAAAAGCCTTTGGCAATGTGAACGTTATCGCGTCGTCGAAAGAACAGAACTACAGCTTCATCCCCAAAGGCTACAAAATCCCGAAGGACGCGAAATACCTGCACATCACGAGCAACAACACGATTTACGGCACCCAGCAACACCGTTTTCCCAAGTCGCCCGCGCCCATCGTGTGCGATATGTCGTCCGATTTTTTGAGCCGCCCCTTTGACCCCGCGCCGTTCGGCCTCATCTACGCCGGGGCGCAAAAAAACCTCGGCCCGGCTGGCACCACCGTCGTCATCGTGCGCGAGGATATGCTCGGCACCGTGAAACGCCACCTGCCTTCCATGCTCGATTATCGCACGTTTATCAAGGAAAATTCGCTCTACAACACGCCGCCCGTGTTCCCGATTTACGTCTCGATGCTCACGCTCCGCTGGATAAAGAAAAACGGCGGCCTCAAAGGAATGCAGCGCAAAAACAAAACAAAAGCGGCGGTGCTGTACAACGAAATTGACCGCAACCCGCTGTTCAAAGGCACGGTGGCAAAAGAAAACCGCTCGCTGATGAATATTTGTTTTGTGATGGAGGAAAAATACGCCGCGCTGGAAAAGGAATTTTTGAAAGAAACCGAAGCCAACGGCATGGTCGGCCTCAAAGGTCACCGCTCGGTCGGCGGATTTCGTGCCAGCACCTACAATGCCCTGCCGAAAAAAAGCGTGGAGGCGTTGGCAGAGTTGATGGCGGATTTTGCAAAAAGGAAGGGATAATTTGAAGCCTTGTGTCATTCCGAGCGCTGCGAGGATTCTGTGCCAGCCGCTCTATAAGAGAAGTTTATCTGATTCCTCGCTGCGCTCGTATTGACACGACAACTAAGGTTACACATCGTTCATTCGCCCAATCATTCAATCACCCATTGAAAAAATACCGCACCCACATCTCTGCCACCGGCCTCGAACTGCCAGTCGAAATCACGCTCGAACGGCGGCGCGACACTCGTTTTGGCATCACGGGCCGACGGGTGACACTGCGTTTGCCAGTGGGTGTACAGCCTGACTATATTCAGCGGCAACTCGCCGAATTACAGGTGTGGGTGAGCAAAGTGTTGATTGAAAAACCCGCCTTGCGCGAGCCGTTTTTAGGAAAAACCTACCAAACAGGCGATGTTTTGGAAGTCGGCCAACGGCGTTATGTACTGGATGTCAGCATCGAGGAGCGTGGCTCGCACACTGGCAAACTCATCGGCGACACGATTCACCTGCGACTGAGCAGCAAATCTACCTCACCACACCATCAGACGAAGGCCATCAAAACCTTGCTCAGCCGGGTGGTGGCGGGCGATTTTTACCCCGAAATTCGCCACCGGGTGCTCGACTGGAACGACCGCACTTTCCGCCAACACATCAAAAGCATCAACCTGAAATACAACCACACGAATTGGGGCAGTTGCTCGGCGCACAACAACGTGAACCTCTCTACTCGCCTACTTTTTGCGCCAAAAGAGGTACAAGACTATGTGATGTTGCACGAACTCGCCCACTTGGTCGAACTGAATCATTCCGACCGATTTTGGGCACTCGTGGAACACCACATGCCTGATTATCAAGAAAAAGAAAAGTGGTTGAAATCCAACCGGGCGAAGTGCGACTTTTAATACGCCCGCTCCGGTTTCCGCTCCCCAACCAGATTTCGTGCATCGTCGGCTTCTCGTGTGCCGAAAGTATCGCTCGGCATATCAATGCCGAACGGCAAACCTCCGTTCAAACGCCGGGAAGTTTCGACGACCAACTCGGGGTCGCGGTCAAGTTGCCTTTCAAAGGCTATTTCATCCTCTGGAGGAAGACTGCCGTAGAGATACGACTCTATCATACCGTAATAGTTCATAAGAAGGCGGAATGTAAGATTATGGTTCTTAGTCACTGGGATTCAGCATCTTGAACCATGTATTAAAAGAGAATGTTGCAAACATCCGCAATTTTTTTTGAAAGTGTAGCCGTGCCGCAAGAATTTTGTTGGCACCAAAATTTTGGCCGGGCGATGGAATTGGCAGTTAGAACGCCATTCCTATTCACAGCCCCAGCAAGTGCCCCATCAAATCTTGCTTGGTTTTCAAATAGTTGCGGCTGTCATCTTGTGGCGGGATGACAATTGGGATGCGCCCCACTACCCGCACTGGCGAGCGGCGCAGGGCCTCCACTTTGTCGGGATTGTTGGTGATGAGTTCTACTTCGTGGATGCCGAGGTCTTGGAGGATAAAAATGGCCGCGTCGTATTGGCGGGCATCCACGTCGAAGCCGAGGTGGGTATTGGCCTCGGCGGTATTGAGGCCGAGGTCTTGCAGGTTGTACGCTTTGAGTTTGTTGATGAGGCCAATGCCGCGCCCTTCTTGGCGGAGGTAAATAACCACCCCGCCGCGTTCGGCGGCGACGTGGAGTGAGGCATCTAATTGCTCACCGCAGTCGCAGCGCCGCGAGCCGAACACATCCCCCGTCATGCACTCCGAATGTATCCGCACTGCCACCGGGCCGGAAGGGTCAAACCCTTCGGCGATAAAAGCAATGTGCGGCATTCGCTCGGTGGGCTTTTCGGCATAAGCCAGCATCGTGAACGAACCGTAACGGGTGGGAATCGGGGCTTCTGCTTGTCGTTGCATAGTCGGGAATACCGGGAGGACGAGGGGTTAGGGCAAATGTAAATTGAATTTTGAGCAAACTCGCTATTAAACACCCTATCTCCATATTGGGTTGTCCCGTTTAAGACAAAGTTTTTCAAACTGTGGCCCTGGCTTTCAAGGGCTTACCGCACGAATGGCACATCCACCGTGACAATGGGATTTTTACCGTGCACCCACTCCCAGTTTTGAACGAGCCGGATGGCTTCTTGGTCGCAGCCGAAGCCGAGGGAGCGCAGTACGACGAAGCCTGTTGGCTCGCCATTGACATTGACGTTGAATTGGAGCTGCACGGTGCCGCTCACATTGCGGTTGCGGGCTTCGGGAGTGAGGCGGGCGGTTTGGCGCAAATACTCCCGAAATGCCTCCCAACCATTCGCCGGTTCGCTCTGTTGCGCCTGCGATTCTTCCCGTACTTTTTTTCTTTCGGCATCCATATCGGGTTTGCGGTCGGTATCGTGCCAGATACTGTCGGCGGTTTGGGCGCGTTTTTTTGCTGTTGTGGCAGGTTTGGCGGCAGCATCTCGGGCAGGCTGAATCGCCACCTTGTCTTTTGCGGGTTCCATTGGCGCGGCATTGCCAAGTGTTGTGCCTTCTCCTGCCGAAGTGCTGCGGGTGGGGGGGGGGTGTGGCGCGACGGCCAAATTCGTCGGCTGACTATCGTCCATTTCGGCTGCTTGCTCATCCACCGTCGCAAAATCCGGGGTACTCTCCTCGACGCTGGGCCCGGAGAATGCGCGATCGTTCAGAGTAGTCGAGGAACCACCGGAAGAGGACGGAGCTGGCTTTGCTGTCGGCTGCTGCATGGCTATTTGTTCGTCATCTGGCGTTTCAGACGATGGCGCAGATTCGGAGGGTCGGGGTATGTCGGTGGATTCTTCTTGCTGTTGGGCAATCGGCGCGGTATCTTTCTTATTCAATGTAGGAAAAAACCAAATCGCGGTAAGCAGCAATGCCACGGTGGCAGCGGCAGCCAAGATTTCCGGCAATGCGAATCGCCGCCCCCCTACCCTATGGCCAGTGCGTTCGCGCAGTCGCGCCCGGAGTGCTTGGAGCCGGGCTTCATGTTCTGCCTCGGGCAACGACATAAAACCCTCCATCGCCTCGCGGCGGAAGTCGTCGGTGGCGGCCAACGCATTCAGAGACCGCTCATCGGCACGGGTGAAATCACCACTTTGCCATTTTTCGAGCAGGCTGAGAAACTGCTGGTCGTCGTGTTGCACAGAAGGGTTCACGTTGCTGGTTGCTGGTTGCTGGTTGCTGGTTAAAATATTGGTTTCAAAAGAGAGAGCAAAAATCAAAACTAATTTTTGGAATCACCCATCACTTATCATTCATCACTCTTTTTACCCCGGCTTTTTCGAGGCAAATTTTCAAATTGCGCCGCCCGTTTTGGATATAAGAGCGGACTCTGCCCACATCTTCGGCTATTAAGTCGGCGATTTCTTTGTACGATTTTTCTTCGTAATAAAACCACTGTACGCTCTGACGCTGCTGTTCGGGCAATTCGCCGAGGCACTTTTCCAGCGGTGTGTTTCCGGCTGGAAGTTCGACCTCGAAAGCTGCTTCCTCCGCGTCGTGCCGACTCATGTCGTCGTGCAAATCGGTGGGGCGGCGCTGGTTTTTGCGCCATTCCATGAGGCAATGATTGCGCGCCAGCACATAGAGCCAGCCTCTGAACGATTCTATTTCGTGCTCTTTCACTTTGCGGGTCAGTTCTTCATAGATGTTCATCACCGCGTCTTCCGACTTGCCCGGGTCTTTCAATATTTTCAAACAAACGCCATACACCATCGGCATATACCGCTCGTACAATTGCCCCAAATGCCGTGCCGTGCCGTTGCGGATGTATTCGGCCAGCAACTGCTCGTCGGTAAAGTGTTCGGGCGTATTTGGGCGCAGAAATTTCAACATGAATCAGCCGGAGGAAAAGCGCCGCCAAAAGTATGGATAAGGATGCAAACGATGCGGGATTTGCATAAAGCAACGCCCGTTTGACAGCAAAAAATCACATCACTTGGAAATGATTTTTTGAGGCAAATACCCGATTCAGCCCCGTTTTGCTTTCCAAAAGCCTGCTATTGCACGATTATTCGCCAAATCTGCACAATTATTTTATTTAATAAACTGATTCAAAGAACCTCCTTTATTTTTGAGGGAAGGAAATACGTATTCCGTGAATCAGCACTGCTCACCCAATACATTCCTCGCTGTAAACGTACTTTGAAAAACAATTCAACCACCTGACCTTATGTGCAATCTGAAACTTCTTGCCAGCCTTTTTCCCATTTCCTTGCCTGCCATAGCCTTGACGGCGGCGAGCCTTTTTTCCCCCTTTTCTCTTTTTTCTCAAATCACTGAAACCATCTGGATGTGCACCGGCGGAAACACCATGGCATCCAACGCGCCAAATGGTGAAGTGTACGATTCCGGCGGGCCAGACGGCTATTACAATGATGGCCAATACTGTACACTGCTGATTGACCCCGGCTGTGCAGTATCGCTGACTTTTATGTTGCAAGATTATTTCACGGAAAGTTGCTGCGACTACCTCGTTGTTTTTGACGGAGATAGCGAAAGTGCACCTGTATTGCTCAATATGTATGGACAATCAGCACCGCAAACGGTGACCTCCACATCGGGCAAACTGTTTGTACGCTGGTACTCCGACGGCTCGGTGATTTATCCCGGATTCCGGGCCGTGTGGACGAGCATATTGGTGCCGCCTGCAGCACCAGTGGTGAATTTCACGCTGTCGGATGCCAATCCGGCCCTACAGGAGCCGGTGCAATTCACTGCCACTTCGACGAATTATCCGAAACAATGGCAGTGGGATTTTGGCGACAACGCGACCTCGACGGAACAAAACCCGACACACGCATACAGCACACCAGGCACCTATACTGCGCGTCTGATAGTGACGAATTGCCACAACCTCTCGGACACGACCGAACAGACTTTGCAAGTGCAGCAAGCCCCGTCGGCTACCATTGACCCGACTTCGCTGGAATTGACCGCCACCTGTGGCGATACTGCGCAAGCCACATTGACGCTGACCAATACGGGGCAGGGAGACCTGCTGTATTCGGCGGTCGGCAATGGTGGTTTTGGTGGGAAGGTGAAGGCGCTTGTGTACACCACGTATGCCAGTTATTACTCCGTAATTAACATCACGGATGTAATGAATTCCTATGGTCCAAATTATGATGTAGTCTTTTCTTCTGCTACCGACTCGATGACACTGGCCGCACAATTGGCCGACCGGGATATTCTTATTTTTGCCGACATCCCGCCCTCTTTCGACTCTTGGGTGGCGCTGAATGCGCAACGGGCGGCTATTCTTGAATTTGTGGATGGCGGCGGCTCGCTCGTTTTTTGCGGGCAGCAATATGGCGGCAATGTGATGTCGCTCACTGGTCTGTGGTCGTCCGATTTCAGCGGCTATGATTTTTCATACTCGAATATCCCATTCGATGTGCCGCACCCGATAACAGCTGGGATTCCTGCCATTTACTATGCGCAGTATGCCACCATCGGGCTTAAATTTACCAACCCCGACTATGTAAGTTTAAGCACGGTCAATGGCTACTCCCTTTTTGGCTACAGAACCGTGGGAAGCGCCAAAGTGGTTTATTTCGGTTCAAACTTCATAAACTATGACGGGATATTAGGTCAACTTTTTGATAATACGCTGCAATGGTGCGGGAAGAGGTCGCACATTACGGCACAGCCCAAAGAAGGAAAGTTGGCGCCGGGTGAATCGGTGGATTTAACGGTCTACTTTCCGACGGATGAACTTATTGCCGGTGATTACAGCGGCTCTTTGGTAATATCAACCAACAACCCCGCACAGTCCAGCATAGATGTGCCATTCACGCTCCATGTTTTGGGAGCGGCGGTGTTGGAAGCCACTCCGGGAGCGCTGGATTTTGGCGATTTAATGCAATTCCGCGAACAGTCACAGGTGGTCCGGATAGACAACCCCGGCTGCGAAACACTGGACATTCAAACCATAACGCCCTCGTTGGCAGGCTACACCGTCGAGCCCACCCAATTGTCGGTGCCGCCGTTTTCAACTGATTCTTTTACAGTAACTTTTGCGCCGCTCGACACAGGCCAATACAATGGCAATTTGACCATAACCAGCAATATTGGCACGAACAACCTGCCCCTGAAGGGCTATGCAACGGGCGCTCCGGTGGTCAGTATCAATCCAACCTCGTTGGAGGCAACTGTTGTCTGTGGCGACTCTGTGACGTTGCCGGTGACTGTAACCAACACGGGTTTGGGTGATTTGGAGATTAATGCATCTTATGTGGCCGTATCGCCTGGGTCGGCACCCATAAAAATCCTGATGCTGAATGCGGGAACTTATGACAATTACATCGCAATGCTGGTGTCGCAAATGATAGCGCAACGATTCCCCGACGCGGAGATAACTACCTTTACCGACCAGCAACCGATAAGCCAATTGCCCGATGTGCTTGCTGATAAACAGTTGGTTGTCATTCCTTTTGTGGGTTTTTATGATATCAGTTATTATCTGCAATTAGGTCAGGCCATACGCCCGTTTGTGGAAGCTGGCGGCGGCGTGATTTTTACAGGCACCCATGCTTATCAAAATTTGAATGCCTACAATTTGCTGGAAACTTCGGGAGACTTCAATATTTATTATGACCCTGCGCTTGACGTGGTGTCACCGCAGCATCCGATTATGGACGGCGTGAACCTACAGACCCCCATCTTTGATGAAGTGTTTGGGCATACATTTCTGAGTACCGATTATCAGTCGTTGGTCAACATGTATCAATACAGCGCCGTGGGCGTTCGCCAAGTCGGACTTGGCAAAGTAGCTTACTTGGGCTTTCGCTATGTATATCCTCATGATGATGCCACGAAGGTGATGGAAAATGCCGTCAATTGGTGTGCCAACCCGGCTTGGGTTTCTGTCGAACCAGCCGCACTCATCGTGCCGTCGGGCGAGTCGGCAACGCTGTATGTAAAACTCGGCGCAAAAAATCTGGTGGAAAACACCTATCAAAGTACATTCATCTTTACGACCAACGACCCCGTGACACCGGAGATTTCAATTGCCTGTACCCTGCACGTGGAAGGCGAGCCGTTGCTGGAATCTTCATTGCCCAATTTGAATTTTGGCGTCATCCAGCAATTTGCCCAGAGAACATTGGAAGTGCCGATTAAAAACACGGGCTGCGACACGCTCAACGTGACAGAGGTCTCCACTAACAACATTGTTTTTGCAATCGGCACTTATCCCGACATCCTGCTGCCGGGTCAGGCGGGTGTAGTAGAAGTCAAATTTGCACCCCAGTTGCCGGGTGGGCAAAACGGCACATTGACCATCGAAACCGACGGAGGCACGGCGACAGTGCAACTTGCAGGCAATGCTGTCGGCGCACCCGTGATGTCTGTCAGTCCCGCCTCGCTCGAAGTACAACTGTCGTGCGACGAAACCACGACTTTGCCAATCACGCTGAATAACACTGGTTTAGGTGGATTTAGCTACCAAATCGGCGGGCTGAACGCTCCCCGGCGAGTGGTGGCATTGACACTCGGGGCCACCGGTTATCGTTGGGAAAACATCCGCAACAACATTTTGCGAAGCATACCTAACGTCGCCCTCTCGACCTATTCCGGCACCGATGCGGGTGCTTTGGCCGACTCGTTGGACAACAACGCAGACATATTGATTATTCCGCCGATGGAATATTTGAACGACCAGGTGACGTATTATGCCTTTGCGCCGGTGGTGCAAGATTTTCTGGAAAACGGCGGGCAGGTACTGACTTTCGGTGGCTACTATGTCCAGCCATTGGTTCAAATGGGACTGTTCAGCAATTTTACGGGTGACCAATATTATAGCCCCCTCATCCAAGTCATCAATAAAACGCACCCTCTGACACAGTTTGTACTGGCAGAATACCAATCTACAGATTATTGCTATTTTGGCTATTTTGCTCCAAACGATATTACTGCTCTTATGAAAGGGACAGACAACAACCAAACTTTTCTCGGTCACCGGAAAGAAGGCCTCGGGAACTTGGTGTTTTGGGGACAGGTGTTCGATTATTACGACTTAACGGCAATTCAAATATTGGAAAATATATTTTCCTGGTTTGCCAACCCGGTTCCACTCGGCGTTTCGGTACTAAATGCCGGCGGCAACATACCCAGCGGCGGCAGCCAAACCATCCAAGTTGAATTCAACGGGCAGGGACTACCCGGCGGTCAATACCAGGGGCAAATACACCTCGTGGGCAATGACCCGGTGAACAATCCGCTCGTGATTCCGGTAACAATGAATGTAAGCTTTCAACCCTGCGCCGACTTTACATTCCAAATACCGCAGTGCAGCGGAATGGTATCTTTTTCTGACAATACGGTGAACGCACTCACATCGTGGTACTGGGACTTTGGCGACGGCGGCTCAGCCTTCGTCAAAAATCCGACACATACTTACACGAGCGGCGGCTCCTTTAATGTGACCCTGGTTGGTTGCAACAATTTTGGGTGCGACACGATAAGCAAAATCGTTGAAGTCAATGCTCCCAGCGGCCCGGTGGCCATCAATTGCCAGCCACAGACGACATCCTACTGTTGCGAAATAGGCATCACGCAGGTTCAAATCGGCACCCTCAATCATTTTTCGGGCAACGCATCGGAAGGCTACCAGGATTATTCCTGTACCGACGGCACAGAACTTATGGCCGGCAGCCAATACCCCCTCAGCGTGGTCACTGGCACCCAGGCATGGGAGTACGTCCGGATGTGGATTGACTATAACAACAATGGCAGTTTTGGCTCCAACGAATTGGTTTTCACCGACCAAGCCTACATTGACCACCAGGGATTCGTGACCATTCCGCTTACGACAGTGAAAAATGTGCCGTTGCGTATGAGGGTGTTGTCTGAACCCACGTGGAATAATCCACCCAACTCGCCCTGCAGCAACCTGATTAATGGTCAGGCAGAGGATTATTTTGTGATTATCAAAACCATGATTGGCACCACCGAACCAGCAATCAGTTTGCAAACACGGATATATCCCAACCCCTCGGCGGGCGAGACATGGCTGGAATTTACGCTCAATGACGCTTCGCCGGTAGCGCTTAAAATCGCTGACCAAACGGGGCGCATCGTGTGGCAAAACCTGATAGACAACCCTCTTTTGGGCACAAATACAATCCAGTTGCCCGAATTGCCAGCAGGTGCATTTTCCGTCACCGTTCAATCAGGAACGGCAATAGCGGTGCAAAAATTGGTACGGGTGGACAGGCCGTAAAAACCCTGATTTTTCAGGAAACATGATTTGCTTCGAATTATAAGCCCCCGACGAGTGCGAATGTGGTAGGTGACACCAACATTCTCACTCCTTTGGGGCTTATTGTTTGGGGCGACCGCATTTCACAAATTCCCGCCTTTATGAAAAAACACGGCTTATCATTAATTGTCCTGTTGGTTGCCGCCCAGTCTTGGCTTTTTGCCCAAAACGGATGGCAACAACTGCTTCCTTCCAACACGGGCCGGGTGGCACGCGACATCATCCCCACGGCAGACGGCCATTTTTGGGTGCTGACGAATTTCAAAACATTTATTCAGGGTATTGAATCATGGGACATTCATTTGTTGAAAATGAATGCTGAAGGGGCATTTTTGGACACGATAATTTTCCCTCAATCCTATGGGATGGCGCTCCAGGGTTTGCCCGATGGCTCTCTCGCCATACTGGGGCGGCAATGGCTGGGGTATTGGTACGACGGCAAGGCGTTGGTCGTCAAACTGGATGCAGCCGGTCAGTTGCAATGGCAGACGGTGTTGGTAAGCGGAGATGCGTACACTATGATACCAGACGGCAGCGGAGGGTATTATGTGGGCGGGTGGTATGATGGCGCCCCCAAACAATCTTTTTTGTATCACTTGGACGCATCGGGCGAGACGCTATGGGTAAAATACTACCCAATCTCCAGCCGTAGTGCCGTGCAAGCCATCTATCGGCTCGACAATCAGAATCTGCTGCTCATCGGTAGAACTCAAACGGTCGGGGTAGGCTTGGCCGGTATTTTTTTGCTCAAAGTAAAAGCCTCCGATGGAGATTTGGTGTGGCAAAAAACGCAGGACGTGGGGCGGTTCAGATTCGACCCATTCTTTCATGACTTCCCGCCGATGGGCGTGGTCAAAGACACAGACGGCAATATTGTGGTTGCTTGTCCGGGCAATCCCGACGCTTCTCCCGGGAGTGGGATTTTTCGCTTCAACACCAACGGCGATTTGTTGCAAACGATTCTTTTGACCTCACTTACTTACCGGAAAGCTCCAATGGACATCGTGCTGGACAACGAAGGCAACTACATCATAGCCGGAGGCGCGGATTTTTACACGAACGAATTGCAACCGCTCATCGAAAAAAGGAACAGCAATGGAGAGGTTATTTGGTCGCACCGCCTTCCGGGGCTGGGGCAAATCGCCGGGCTGGTGCGCGGCCCCGATGGCAGTTTTCTGGCTTGCGGCGTTGACCAAGGCTATACTGCTTCCGGCAACATATTTCAAACGCTGCTCTTCCGGTTTGATTCCACAGGCAACAGTTTACCCTGCCGCATTGAAGGCTATGTGCGTGCCGATGCCGACACCGATTGTATAGCAGACTCCGGCGAAGCAGCTTTCCCTTTGTGGAATCTGCTTTTAGACGACCACATTCTTCTGAAAACCAACCAAGAAGGATATTACCGAGCCGACGTGCTGCCCGGCACACACCAAATTCGACTTTTGGCACCATTTCCGATTTATTCGGCCTGCTCACCTGATTCCGCAGTGATTGTAACACTCGCGTCGCCCTCCGCACCTGTTAATTTTGCTGTGCAAAAAGGCGCGGATTGCCCATTGTTGGAAGTAGGTGTCACGCAAACGGATTTCGTATTGTGCGATTCAAGCCAAGTGTATGTCAGTTGGCAAAACAGGGGAAATGCAACCGCTGACAATGTTCGAGTGAACGTATTCCTCGATTCTTATCTTACATTGGTGGAAGCTTCGGAACCTTATTATGTAGACAGCGATGCGCTAGTTTTTCCAATCGGCACAACGGCCAAAGATGCAAGCGGTACTATCCGGCTCACTGTGCGACTCGATTGCGACGCACCGCGTTTTGTGACACATTGTATAGAGGCGCACATCGAGCCGAAGTCGCTTTGTGCCGCCCCACCAAACACCCTTTGGAACGGCGCCCAAGTGAAAGTGCAAGGAAATTGTGTGGGCGACAAAGCCCGGTTTTTACTCTACAACGCAGGCGCTGTTGCCATGAGCACCACACAGTCATACCGGCTTTATGAGGACGGCGCTTTGTTGAAAACAGAAATATTTATCTTGGGGGCGGAGCAATCGCTGACCGTAGAATGGCCCGCTAATGGCCACACCATAACCTTGCAAGCAGAACAAGAAGCAAGTTTTCCATTTTCCAGCAACCCCGTTGCATCGGTGGAAGGCTGCGGCGCTCAGGGCGGCGCTTTTCCGAGCAACAGCTTTGCGACCATATTCCCGCTCAACGATGCCGAACCCTGGGTATCGAAAGTTTGCGCAGAAAACACCGCGCGTGTCACGGGCGACCGCATTTTTGAAATCCCAAAAGGGTTTGGGCATTACCATTGGATGGTGGACGATTCGGCGGACTGTGAGTTTTCTTTGAGGGTCGCAAACCCGACCGGCCAAACGATAGAAACCTTGTCGCTGGCACTCACACCTTCTCTTGAGTTCAATCTTGCCACGTTTATGCCTGTCGCATGGAGCCATCCATACAAAGTCGAGTTTCGCCATAGCGGTGAGATATTCATCCAAGCGCAAGGCATGGGCTTGCCGCCGGGTGCTGATTTTTGTTTTCGTTTTCGCTTGAAAATGTATCCCAAACCCGGCTATGCCTTTGCCTCCATTGCAGGGCAAGCCTATTTTGACAATCAAGGGCCGTTCGATTTGTACGAAGCCTTCTACAATGTAGCCTCTGAGAATGTCTTTCTGACCAACGAGGCAACACCTGCGAGCACGGATGCGAACGTGCGCCTCTTTGGGCGCGGCAATTCGTGGGATTTTGTCAGCGACCTTGCTCAAGTCCCCAATGGCGATGTTTACACGTCGGGGGTTATCCTCAACAACGGCGAAGGGAGCGATTTGCTCGTGGTCAGAAGCGACTCCACTGGCAAAGGCATTTGGCAAAAAACCTATAAACTGGGGCCGGGGAACATTTATCCCACCGCCATGCAATCATTGCCCGACGGCAGTGTGATGGTAGTCGGCGCATTGGAAGATGTGGCGAAAGAAGATTATCTGGATTACAGTTATGCTTTTGTTGCCCATATTCTCCCCAATGGCACATTGGACTGGTTGCGGCAATGGAAACCCGGTATGGGCGGCTCGGTGTACGACATAGAACTGGCGCCCGACGGCAACGCGGTGATTTGGGGCTTGGGGCTTCAAAGCAACGGAACGGCTTGGAAGAATTTTGTGCACAAAATCACCCCGGACAATGTCACGGTTTGGGAGAAAATCTACTCTTCGCCATTCTTTGGCGGGCGGTTGAAATCGGGGACAGACGGATTCCTCTATTATTTCGCCCAATCAGATGATGTCACTTATCGCCTGATTCGTTTCAACTACGACGGCGATTTGGTAGCCTCTGCTTGGCTTCCTTACAATTACAGTATCACAATCAGCGATTTTGCGCCTGCCGGAGATGGAGGCTTTATACTGGCCGGAACTGAGTACGAATGGGACAATACCACCCAAACATCCCATTATTACCTCGTTCAGGTGAAGCTGAACAACCTGTTTCAAACAGAATGGACGCGCCGTACACATTACGGCAGATACTTGGAGGTAAGCTCTGTGGAAGCAGCAAATCAAGCGTATTTTGTGTTGGGAACTACCATTGATGCGGCAGGTTATGATTACAACACGTTGTTGGTGAAAAATGATTTGGAGGGCGAGCCGGTATGGGACAAAACCTTTCCGGTGAACGCCAGCGAGTACGGTAAGCGGTTGTTGATAGGCCAGCACCGCCGCCTTTGGCTGACTGCCCAAACACAAACCGTTGACTACTTCTACAACCTGCAGATGATGCTGGCCTCAGCCACCGACCCTGATGCTTTGGTAAACCTCAACGAACCAATTGAAAAAGCATATTTAAACGCCCATGTTTTCCCCAACCCCTCGTCGGGCGAGACATGGCTGGAATTTACGCTCAATGACGCTTCGCCGGTAGAGCTGAAAATCGCTGACCAAACGGGGCGCATCGTGTGGCAAAACTTGATAGAAAGCCCTCTTTCGGGTATAAATACAATCAAGTTGCCCGAATTGCCAACAGGTGCATTTTCCGTCACCGTTCAATCAGGCACAGCGGTGGCAGTGCAAAAATTGGTACGGGTGGACAGGCCGTAAAAGAGGTGATTCTCAAAAACAAGCAACGCCCGGCTGTAACCGCCGGGCGTTGTCCGTTTCACACCACCACATTTATCATCCGCCCCGGCACGAACACCACCTTTTTTGGAGGTTTGCCCTCCAGCCATTTTTGCACCTGCTCCAGCGCGAGCGCGGCAGATTCGGCATCGGCGGCAGCCACATCGGAAGGCAACGTGATGGTAGCGCGGAGTTTGCCGTTGATTTGGATGGGAAACTCCTTGGTGTCCATTTTCAGGTACTCCTCGTTCAGCGTCGGCCATACGGCATCGCAAACGGTGGTCGTGTGGCCGAGTTGGTGCCAAAGTTCCTCCGCTATGTGCGGCCCAAACGGCGCGAGCATCACCACGAGGGGCTCCAACACGGCGCGTTTCGAGCAGTTGAGGCGGCGCAATTCGTTCGTGGCAATCATGAAATGGCTGACGCAGGTGTTCATGCTCATTCGCTCTATGTCGTCGGTCACTTTTTTGATGCAAGTATGGAGTATGCGGAGTTCGTCTTTGTTCGGTTCCGCATCCGTCACGCTGAACGTGTCGCCTTTTGTGTCAAAAAACAGCCCCCAGAATTTTTTCAAAAAATTGCTCACCCCACTGATACCCTGTGTGTTCCAAGGTTTTGCGTCGGTGATGGGGCCGAGGAACATCTCGAACATCCGGAAACAATCGGCACCGTGTTCAGCCACCATGTCGTCGGGGTTCACCACGTTGTACTTGGATTTCGACATTTTCTCCACCTCCCATGAGCAGGAGTATTGACTGTTGGGGTCGAGTTTGAAGTTGGATTTTTCAAACATCGGCAACCTGCGGGCTTTTTCCACATTCAACACGTCGGCATCCACAACGCTGACATCCACGTGGAGTTTGGTGAACGAGTCCGGGTTGTATTTGTACAAAAGGCTCTGAGAGACAAAGAGTTGCTCGCATTTTGGCTTTTCCGAAGAGGCAATAAAATCGTGGCGACTCGCCAATGCGCGGCGGATTTTTGCTGCGGTCGCTTCCGGTTCATTGATGCTGTCGGTCAGTTCTTCGGTAAAAAGCACCATGAGGCGTTTGCCATCGCCCTGCGCCGTCGTTCGGACGCGGGCTATTTTTTCCTCCTGCTTCAAAGAAGTGACTTCAATGACCAAATCGTTGGTTTCAAACGCAAAATCATATTGGTGTTCTTCTTCAAAACCGGGTTTGGAAATCACCATCGGACCCATTTCGGCAAAAAAAGGCTGCAACACTTTGAGCCACAGGTATTCTTCAAAAAACCGCTCTTTGGCGCGATAGACGAAATTGGAACGCCCTTGAATCATGCCCTGGTTCACCAATTTTTTGGCAAATTCGCGGTGCGGCACCAATCCGAGGTCGTGCATAAAGTGGTTCCAAAAACGGCTGTACAGCAAATGCCCGACCGCGTGTTCTGCGCCGCCGAGGTAAAAATCAACCTGTTGCCAGTAGTGTGCGGCTTCTTTTGAACAAAACTCTTCGTCGTTGTGCGGGTCCATGTAGCGGTAGAAATACCACGAAGAGCCAGCCCAGCCAGGCATGGTGGAAAGTTCGTATTCATACCCTTGATAGTTCCAACCTTCTGCGCGGGCCAGCGGCGGCTCGCCCGTTTCGGTCGGAAGATATTTGTCAATACTCGGTAGCACGAGCGGCAATTCGTCCTTCCGAATCAGGTACGGCACACCATCTTTCCAATACACCGGCACCGGCTCACCCCAATAACGTTGGCGGCTGAACACGGCGTTGCGGAGTTTGTACTGCGTTTTCCCTTTGCCCAAACCTTTTTCTTCCAACCATTGAATCAAGGTCGGCACCGCCTCGGCGTATGTCATGCCGTTGATGAGGCCGGAGTTCACGTAGCGGCCTTCCTTGGTGGGGTCGGCAGCATTTTCCAAATCTTTTTGGGCATCGAGAATCGGGACGATGGGCAGGCTGAAATGCGTGGCAAAGTTCCAGTCGCGCTGGTCGCCAGAAGGCACAGCCATCACTGCGCCCGTGCCGTAACCCGCCAACACATAGTCAGCAATCCAAATCGGGATACGCGCTCCATTGAACGGATTGGCGGCATAAGCGCCGGTGAAAGCACCGGTGACTTTTTTGGTCTCGGACATGCGCTCCACCTCTGAGCGCGAGGCCGCCCATTTGATATAAGACTCTATTTCAGTGCGTTGGGCATCGGTGGTGAGTTGGCTGACGAGTTCGTGTTCGGGCGCCAACACCATAAATGTGGCACCGTAAATAGTGTCCACGCGAGTGGTAAACACCTCGATTACGGCATCCTCATGATCTTCCACGGCAAACCGGACAGAGGCCCCGACGGAGCGGCCAATCCAGTTGCGCTGTTGTTCTTTGATAGAATCCGGCCAATCAATTTCGTCCAATCCTTCGAGCAGCCGGTCGGCATAAGCCGTGATGCGCATATTCCATTGATTCATCAATTTGCGCTCCACCGGGTGGCCGCCACGTTCGCTCACGCCGTCTTTCACCTCATCGTTGGAAAGCACCGAGCCGAGCGCGGGGCACCAGTTGACGTAAGCTTCGCCGGGATAGGTGAGGCGGTATTTCAGCAGGAACAATTGTTGGTCGCGCTCGGTCATGGCGTTCCATTCGGCGGCAGTCACATGGGGCGTGTCGTCGTCGCAAACGGCGTTCACGCTTTTATTGCCAGATTGGGCCATGTGGCGCACAAGTTCGCTGACAGGCAATGCTTTATCTGCGTCGCGGTCGTAGTAATGGTTGAACAGCAACATAAAAATCCACTGCGTCCACTTGTAAAAAGCGGGATCGCTGGTGCGGACCTCGCGGCTCCAGTCAAAGGAAAAACCGATGTTTTCCAACTGGCTGCGGAATGTGGCGATATTTTGTTCGGTCGAAATGGCGGGGTGGATGCCCGTCTGAATGGCGTACTGCTCCGCCGGGAGGCCAAAAGAGTCATAACCCATGGGGTGCAGCACGTTGAAGCCACGCAATCGCTTGTAGCGGGAGAGAATATCGGTGGCGATATAGCCCAGCGGGTGACCCACGTGCAGCCCTGCCCCCGAGGGATACGGGAACATATCGAGCACATAATACTTGGGCTTACTGCTCTGATTGTCAACTTTGTAGGTCTGGTTATCCTTCCACCAGTTGCGCCATTTTGGCTCAATATCGCCGGGTTTGTACTCCATACTGCGGTTTGTTGATTCTGTGATGCTACGATTGCTGTATGCTTTCTGCACTTGCGGATTATTGTTTTGCGAAGCGGCGAAATTAGATGTTTTGGGAGAATTAAATTAGGGAAGATTGGAAAGAGCAACCTGACACGTTAAAAAATGATTCCATCTTGTCGGGAAGATTTATCATGCTATATTTGTGTGTCACTAAAACCCACCCTTCCGATTATGAGAAACACCTACCTTTTGCTCGGCATTCCCCTTTGTATCCTGTTTTTCTGTCAATGCGCCGCTTCCAAAAAATTGGACATGGCGAAAAAAAACGAGGAAACTGTTCGGCTCTGGTTTGAGGAAGGCTGGAACAAAAAACGCAACGAGGAGCTCGTGGAACGTGTGTTTTCGCCCAATTGGGAAGACGGCAACCCCATTCGTTCCAACCAGACCGACGGCCATGCAGGCATCCGCCAAATGGTCAAATTTTACGAAATAGCCTTTTCCGAAACGCATTTTACCATCACGCACCTTTTCGCCAACGAAACCCACGTCGCTATCCGGTACGACGTATCGGCCAAACACGTCGGCCCCGCTTTTGGCATCGCGCCTACAGACAAACAATTTACCTCATCGGGCATTGTGATTTATGAAATGGAAAACGCCAAAATCAGGCGCAGCTGGCAAGAACTCGACCTCATGGGTATCATCAAACAATTGAAACCCGAAGGTCAGTGATTGACGAACAAACAACCAGCAACTAACAACGAATAACCAATAATGATGTACGCCAAAAAGTCTTACGGCCAGCACTTTTTAAAAAACGACAGCATCGCCGAGCGCATCGCGGGCAGCTTGCAATTGGCTGCTCGCACGGGCAAGGTGCTCGAAATCGGCCCCGGCTTGGGGATGCTGACCAAACACCTGTTGGCACATTCGGACTACGCCACCTACGCCGTAGAGGCCGACCGCGACATGGTAGATTTTTTGCAAAAAAACTACCCCGCGCTGGATGCTGAACACTTGATTTTCAAAGACTTCCTCGATTTCGACCCGAAAGAGGTTTTTGGGGAAAATGAGTTTTGCCTCATCGGCAATTTTCCCTACAACATCAGCACGCAAATCCTTTTCAAACTGCTTGACTACCGCCACCAGATACCCGAAATGGTCGGTATGTTCCAAAAAGAAGTGGCCGACCGCGTGGTGTCGAAGCCCGGCTCAAAAGTGTATGGCATCACGAGCGTGTTGATACAGCCATTTTACAAAACAAAGTACATGTTCACGGTGGAGCGCGGCTCGTTCAACCCGCCCCCGAAGGTGCTGTCGGCGGTGATTCGCCTGACACGGAAGGACGATTTTGAACTCGGCTGCGACGAGGCGTTGTTCAGAAAAATAGTGAAAACAGCGTTCAATCAGCGCCGCAAAATGCTCCGCAACACGCTCAAACCCTTTTTCCCTGCGGAAAAATTGATGGACGAACCGTTTTTTGAAAAACGCCCGGAAATGCTAGGTTGGGAGGAGTATGTGCGGCTGGCTTCAGAGGTTAAAACTACCTCGTAACGCCGACTGTCAGTCGGCTCGGCCGGTGCGTTGCCGACTGACAGTCGGCGTTACGGTTTTCGTGTTTTCAACACTTGCATCGCCTTCACATATTGCCGCGCCAGCCGGGGGATGTCTACCTTGCTGCCCGTCGTGTCGTCCGTCCATTTTACCGGCAATTCGCACATTTTCAGGCCTTTCCATTCGGCGACGGTCAAGAGTTCGGTGCTGAAAAACCACCCGTTCGACACCGCGCCACCGTCCATGAGCGGCTGGACGTGTTTTCGCAACAGCCATTTGAAACCGCACATTCCGTCGGAGAAATGGATGCCGAGGTAAGTTTTCAGCAAGGTATTGAATACTCGCGAGGTGATTTCTCTTTTCAATGTGCGCCCGATGACGCGCGATTTTGGGTGCAGCCGGGTGCCGTACACAAGGTCGAATCCCTCGGTGACGAGCGCATTGTAGGCTTGTATAAAATGCTTCAAATCGGTGGCCAAATCCAAATCCATGTAACCCACGATGTCGGCGTGGCTTTGCGACCACGATGTTTTGAGCGCGAGTCCGACGCCTTTTTCGGGCACTTTCACCAATTGGACGTCGGAGAATTCGTCGCACAGAGCGGCGGCGATGTGGAGCGTGTTGTCGGTGCTGCCGTTGTCGGCGACGACGATGCGCCATTGGCCGGGAGTGGGGAAATTTTGTTCGAGAAAACCGTGCAAGATGCGGACTTGCCGGTCAAGGGTCTCTTCTTCGTTGAGGACGGGGATAGTTACGTCAAAGGTCATTGCGTCATTGATTGGAGGGCAAAGAAAAAACGATTTGCAGACTTTACGGCCTGTGCTGAAATCGAACCTACGCCCGACCCAAAGTTTGCAACCCTGAAGCCTCTTGACATTTTATCGTTCATTTTTCCTTTCTTTGTCGCAAATTCCCGGATTGTCGCCGACGATTTTAGGAAGCAGGTCGCTCTGCCCTCCACTTTTGGCTGACAATTTCAGGGGCGCAACGTTTAAACCGCGTACCGTTAGTCGTGTACCGTTCACCGCAAACCGTTCAATGAGCGATATTTTAAAAAAATTCAAGTCTGTTTTCATCGTCGAAGAAGAAGGCAGCGGCGCGCAGAACAAAAGCCAAGCACAGCAAGCCAACACCCCACATCCTGCTGAGATGACCGCGCCACCGCCCAAACAGCGGGCGGAGAGCGGCACGTCGAGTGCGTCGCCGGGTTCGGTCAGCGACAAATTCGTGGAAATCCTTGCCACTGCGCTGGAAAAAAACAACCAAGAGGGGTTCGATTACTTTGAGTTTCGCCAAGCATTGAAGAATCTCTCCAAAATGCCGATGGACGAACAGACCCGATTCCACTCGGCCTACGCCATGGCGCAGACTATGGGCGTGACGCCCGAGAAATTGATCGAATCCGTCAAATTCTACCTCAACGTGCTGCTCAACGAGCAAGCCAAATTCAACGAAGCCCACGCCCAACAGCGCGCCCGGCTCATCGGCAACCGCGAAGAAGAGGTAAAAAACCTTGATGCTATGATGCAGCACAAGGCCGAGCAAATCAAACAACTGACCCAGCAAATAGAAGAACACCGCCAGCGCAGTGAACAAATCCGCAAAGAAATCAATGACAGTACGGTGAAAATCGAAAATACAAAAGCCGACTTTGAGGCTACTTTTGCCTCTGTGACCGGCCAACTCCAAGAGGACATCAACAAGATTCAACAATATCTCAAATAACCCTCTCGCACCTCTCACTCTCTCACGACCTCTCACATTATGAACGACTTAATTAAAAATCCAATCATTGCCTTTTTCGCCGGCCTGCTGGCATTATGGCTCCTCTATTTTCTCCTGAGGCTCACCATCGGCCTTTTTTGGATACTTCCATTGGCCTTTGTGATTTTGTATTTCTCCAACAGCCAGTTTCGCCGCAGCGTGCGGATGTTTTTTTCCAATCTTTTCAATAGAAGTTGAGAAGGGCTTTAAAGTTTAGAGTGTTTTAGAAGGCAACCTGTTTTTCTAAACCGCTCTAAACCGCTCTAAACCATCTAAACCATCATTTCAACGAATCAACAACTTTATATGACTGACTTGCAACCAATCAAACCCAAAAGTTTCTGGGAGCGTCCCGAAGGTCTCACTGGCGGCCTGTTCATGGCCGCCCTCCTGCTCGGCGGCGGATATCTGCTTTATCAAGCATTGCCTTACCTCATCACCTTAGCTTCCAACACGTTATACCTCGCTGGTCTGCTCGCGGCTTTGGCAGCTGTCATATACGTCGTGCTCGACCCGAAAATGCGCAACCTCGTGTGGTATATGTACAAGTCGGTGATGCGCTGGATAACGGGCATTTTCGTCCAGATAGACCCCATAGGCATCCTCAAGAGTTACATCGAAGACTTGAAGGACAGTTTGAGCAAAATGAATGGCCAAATCAGCAATCTCAAAGGCCAGATGTACAAACTGAACGAGATGATAAAGCAGAATCAACGCAACATCCAGAACAATCTCAGCCTCGCCGGCAAAGCCAAAGAAACTGGGAAAGAGGCCATCATGGTGTTGCAAGCTCGCAAAGCAGGTCGTTTGCAAGACTCCAACGTCAAACTCGAAGATCTCTACAAGCGCATGGAAGTCCTCTACCGGGTGCTGACCAAGATGTACGAAAACTCCGAAATCATGCTCGAAGACCTCTCTGACCAAGTGGTAGTGAAAGAACAGGAATACAAAGCCATCAAGGCCAGCCATTCGGCCATCCGCTCGGCGCAGGCGATATTGAGCGGCAATTCGGACAAAAAATATATGTACGACATGGCCTTGGAAGCCATGGCCGAAGACGTGGGCCAAAAAGTCGGCGAAATGGAGCGGTTCATGGATATGTCTAAAAACTTCATGGACTCCATTGACCTCCAAAATGGCGTGTTTGAGGAAGAAGGCCTCGCCATGCTCGAAAAATGGGAAAAAGAGGGCGTTTCGATGCTGCTCGGCGGCGAAAAGAACAAAATCGTGGCCAAAGCCAACAGCCCCGCCGATGTGCTCGACCTCAACGCGCCCGTCCACATCCCCTCCAAGGCCGAGCGCGGTGGCAATCAGTACGACACTTTTTTTGAACAGTAATTTAGTTATTGGTTATCAGATATTGGTTAGACAACTTACTGCCAATAACTGATAACCGATAACCAATAACCGATAGCCCCAATAACTGATAACCAATAACTAACATCCGATAACCATTCAAACAATGGCCAAACTCACATCCTTTTCAAAATTTCTCATAACCCTGCTCATCGTAGGAGCTGTGTTTCTTGGTGTTCGTTATTTTATGAACAATACTGAAGCCGGCAAAGAACTGCAGGAAAAAGCCAAAACCGAACAAAGCGGCGGCGATGCCGCAGGCGGGGTGCCCGACGAAAACACCATCGGAGTTGGTGTAGTTACTTGGGGCGGCTACGCGGGCGGCCAATATTGGAACAAAGGCTTCAAGCCCAACACTGACAGCCGCTTTTACAAAGACCACGGCTTCAAAGTAGATTTCAAAATCCTCGACGACCCCACCGCCAGCCGCAACGCTTGGAAAAACGACCAAGTCCACCTCCTCTGGGCGACTGTGGACGCACTGCCCACCGAAATGCCCGGCCTCGCGGCTTACGACCCCGTCGTGGTATTCCAAGCCGACTGGTCGCGCGGCGGCGATGCCATCGTGGTGCGCCGGGGCATCGGTTCGGTCGGCGATTTGCGTGGCAAAAAAATCGCCGTCGCTGAAATGTCGCCCTCACACTCCTTTCTCATCTGGCTGCTCAGCGCAGCGGGCATGACCACCAACGATGCCGAAATCGTAGGCGTACCGTCGCCACTCGAAGCAGCCGATGCTT
The DNA here is from genome assembly GCA_964481485.1 of uncultured Saprospiraceae bacterium. Classification (GTDB taxonomy): domain Bacteria; phylum Bacteroidota; class Bacteroidia; order Chitinophagales; family Saprospiraceae; genus M3007. The sequence continues at coordinate 47,706 of CAYZVM010000011.1, forward strand.
TCAAAGCTGGCAACGTGGATGCCGCCGTCGTGTGGTCCCCATTCGATGAAGAATGCGTGCAAAAAGTACCCGGCGCCCGCGTCCTTCAAAGCACCCGCAATGCCTCCAATATCATCGCCGACGTGTTCATCGCCAAACGCAAATGGGTGGAAGCCAACCGCGAGCGCGTGCAACAACTCTATGACGGCTGGATGCAAGGTGCCGCCGAAATCAACCGCAATCCTGCCGCCAAGCAAGAAGCTGCTCAAATCCTCACCGATGCGTTCGACGGCTTCACGAAAGAGGACGCGCTCAAAGCCATTGATAATGTGCGCCTTACTACTCATGGCGACAACCTCAACTTTTTCGGCCTCAACCGCGCCAACTACAAAGGCGTGACTGGCGAAGAACTCTACTCGCGCATGGCGAAAGAATACCGCAACATCGGTGTGCTTAAAGGCAGCGACGTGGTGCCAGGCTGGTCGAAAGCCGCCTTTCTCGGCGTAGTGCAACGCTCCACCCTGAGCGGCAACGAACACGCCGCCGAAGGGCAAAAAGCATTCGCCAGCATCTCCGAAAGTGAAGCCAAGGGCAAGGAGGCAGTGGCAACCAAGCGGGTAAGTATTTCATTCCGCACGGGTGAGTTCTTGCTGGACGACAACGCCAAATATATCGTTGACAACGAGATGGTGCCAATCGCAAAAGCATTCGCCAACAGCCGCATCCGCGTGGAGGGCAACACCGACAATGTGGGCAGCGCTGCTTCCAATATTGCTCTTTCCAAAAAACGCGCGCAGTCGGTAGTGGACTATCTCGTGAAAGAATACGGGATGCCGCGCAACCGATTCACCGTCATCGGCAACGGCCCCGACAAACCCGTGGCCGACAACGGCAGTGAAGACGGGCGACGGAAGAACCGGCGGACGGATTTTGAGTTAGTGGAGGAGTAGCGGCTACGTTTACGAAAACTTTGAAAGTTTCGTAAACGTCGAGTCAGAATGGAACACCCGGCTTGCAGTTTGCAGGCCGGGTGTTCTGTTTTGAAAACTACACGTTCGGCAATTTCCACCCATTTTGATAATGGGCCTTTATCAAGGCATTCGCCTCCGCGTCGTTTTTGAATTCGCCTTTTGCAGCATCCCAATAGACTTTTCTGCCTGTTTTGAAAGCCACGTTGCCCATGTGCGCATTGATGGCGGCCACTGCGCCGGTTTCAATGCCGCATTTCAGGAGAGAGGCATCGTTGGCCTGCATGGCGGCGACGAAATTTTTGGCGTGGTCGGCGACATAGTTGGCCTCATTCGGCCTGCGTTGGTCGGGCAAATCTTCAATTTCGTACACCAACACCCCGTCGTCACCTTTTTTTGTTTCAGGAATTACCTCCCAGCCGCCGCGATTCACTACCATCGTGCCGTGGTTGCCGATGAAAGCGATGCCTTCCGTTTTGCCGTAGTTACCGTTGTCAATGCCCGTGGCGTGTTCCCACAGCATATTGAAATTATCGTATTCAAACACTGCCTGCAAAGTGTCGGGCGTTTCCGAAGCATCGTCGGGGTAGGCCAATTTTCCGCCGGAAGCTATGATAGATTTGGGCGCTTGGGCGCCCATAAAGTACAGCGCGATGTCAATTTCATGCACACCCCAATCGGTCATCAGGCCACCAGCATAATCCCAATACCAGCGAAAATTGAAGTGAAAACGGTTGGGGTTGAACGCTCGTTTCGGCGCAGGGCCGAGCCACATATCGTAGTCCACGCCCACTGGTGGTGTGCCGTCGGGTTTCACCGGCACAGGCTCCATCCAGCCCTGATATGCCCAACATTTCACGAGACGGATGTTACCCAACTTACCAGATTTCAGATAATTGTACGCCTGCTGATAATGCGCCCCACTGCGCTGCCATTGCCCGATTTGCACGATTTTTCCATAACGTTTTGCTGCCCGGAGCATCACATTACATTCCTCGATAGAATTGGCGAGCGGTTTTTCGCAATAAACGTGTTTGCCGGCAGACAGCGCATCGCAAAAAGTCAGGCAATGCCAATGGTCGGGCGTTGCGATGATGACCGCGTCCAAATCCTTCATCTCCAACATTTTGCGGTAGTCTTTGAACAGTTGCGGGCGTTTGCCGCGCAGTTCTTCCACATTGCCGGCACGCTCGTCGAGCACACTTTGATCCACGTCAGCCAAGGCGACGCATTGGACTTCCGGCACATTGGCCAGCTGGGCTTTCAGGTTTGTCCAACCCATGCCCTTGCAGCCGATAAGACCAAAATTGATTTTGTCGTTGGCAGAAATACGGCGGATGGTTTTGGCAAAAGCGTTCAATGGGAGTGAGGCCGCTATACCAGTGCCAGCGAGGGCAGCCGAGGTTTGGCGGATGAATTTGCGACGAGAATTTGTCATGACTTTTACTTTTTTTTGAAACAGGCCTAAATGTCTGTCAAAAAACACAAATCATGCATTGCTTATCCCAATATCCTGCACGCTTCTTCTATCAAGGCCTCGTTTTCTTGGATGGCTTTTTGGGCAACGGCTTTCAGACCTTGGATGTTTTTTTCCGACACGTCCGACATTTCAGAGTTCTCTGGCGGCAGGGTAGGGTTGATGCGGATGTAGTGTTTGGTTCCGTCAAGGTCGGTCGGCAGCACATAATTCATCTGATAGTCAACCGTTTCTGACACGCCCTGCATCAAAATGTCAATGATAGGCCGCAGCCAAGAGACCATGCCCCAAGATTTGGCATCTTCGTAGTGGTAAGGTTTGACTACGCGCCCGGTACCGAGCGAGAGCATAAACACGTCGGATTTATCCGAACTGACTGCCGCACCGAACGCCTCGAACTCATCAGAAACTGCCGAGGGCGGCGCTGCGACGGCGCTGGCCAGTTTTCGCTGACGCAACAACTCGATAGCCTCGGTGTAAGCAAGCATGGATGGGTTGTTGGCAAATACGCCACCGTCCACCAACGCCAAAATGCTGCCTTCCGTCCAGGATAGCGGATTCGGCTCGAAGTAAGTAGGTGCCGCTGATGTGGAGCGGGCGATATCGCGGAGCCGGAAATTTTCCTCCGCTGGATTGGTTTTGGCCAGACGTGATTGGAAATAGAAAGGTTTGCGGCGCTCGATATCATAAGAAGTAATCAGCAATTCGGTAAAAGTCTGTCGCAATTCGGCATCGCCAAAATATTCTTTGAGCAACGCCTCCAACCCGTCGTGGGCAAAAGCTTCCTCGAAGAGGGCGCTCATGCTGGCGAACATGCCGCCTTGTTTTTTGAAAATCTCTGCGCCCTTTTTTTCGTACAACTCGCCCAAATCCGAGGCGCGGAACTTGGGTTTTGTGGGCTGTTCCGGGTGTGGCACGTTCAGACCGCAAGCAATGATACCTCCGGTGGAAGTGCCAGCCATCAAGTCGAACATACTGGCGATTGGCCGGTCGAGCCGACGCTCTATTTCAGCCAAAATGGCACAGGGAAGAATGCCGCGGATACCGCCGCCGTCAAGGGTCAGGATTTTAAGTTTTGGTGTTGCCATATTGGTATGTTGTGAATGAACAGAATGGGCAAATGTATGCAGAGAAAGGGGGAATGTGGGGTTAATAAATTGTTGGTTTTTTATGCTGCATTTGGCATGAGTGTTGGCGAGACACCTCTTGCCATATTCGCACACACAATGGACAAATATTGGGCACCTCGTCCGGCAACAGAGGTTTGGGCGAAGGTTTTTAATGGCGAGGATACCCATGGCAAACGCATAAAAATCGTTACAAAAAAGACTGAAACTACCCTAAATTGTGCTGTCATGTTGAACG
>CAYZVM010000012.1:0-14654 GCA_964481485.1 uncultured Saprospiraceae bacterium
ATGATATTGGTTTTGAAATTGATGATTATAATCAATATAAATGAGACAGGGACACTGATTATTTACTTGAAGATTGATGCCAAAATCGAAGTGATGTAAGCAATGCCGAGTGGCGCAAAAATTCGCCCTTCAATGCCTTGCAACTGGAATAAAGGCAGGAACACCAACACGACGATGATGGTCGCGTACACGATGGAGTTGCGCACTTCGCTGCTGGCTTCATACACGACAAGGAGCGAATTTTTTGGGTTACCCGCTGCGCGGTTTTCTTTCAACCGGCGAAACACATTTTCCACATCCACGATGGCGTCGTCCACCAATTCGCCGATAGCGATGGCGAGGCCGCCGAGCGTGAGCGTGTTGATGGAAATGTCGAACCATTTGAAAATCAGAGCCGTAATGACCAGCGAAAGCGGAATCGCCGTGAGCGTGATAATCGTTGTGCGGAAATTCAGGAGGAACAAAAACAGCACGATGACCACAAGAATAAAGCCGTCGCGCAAGGCGATTTCAACATTGGTCAGCGAATTTTGAATAAAGTTTTTTTGCTGAAAAACTTTCGCATTGAGCCGCACGTCGGGCGGGAGCGAAGGCTGGAGTTCGGCCAATGCCCGCTCGATGTCGTCGGTCAAAGTCACCGTACTTGCACCGGGTTGTTTTTCCACCGTGAGGATGACGGCGGGGCGGGCGTTCACCGAAGCGTCGCCGCGTTTGATGGCCGCGCCAAATTGCACGTCGGCCACTTGGCTGAGCAAAACGGGCGAACCCTCACGGTTTGCGACGACCGTTTTTTGCAAATCTTCCAGATTGTTGGAGCGACCCAAAATCGAAATCAAAACCTCCGAGCCGTAGCGATTGAAAAAACTACCCGTCGAGTTCAAATTGGCATTTGCGAGTGCGTTGTCGAGGTCTTCCAGCGTCAGGTTGTACTGTTTCAGTTTCGCAGAGGAAACCAAAACCTGGTACTGCAAACGGTCGCCGCCAATCGGGATGACCTGCGCTACGCCTTTGATTGCCAACAACCTGCGCCGAATCGTGAAGTCGGCCAGCGTGCGCAAATCCGCCGCCGTGCTGAGCGTTTTTCCAGTTGCGCTGTCGGGTTCGGCTGTCACGCCGACGAGCATAATTTGCCCCATAACCGACGAAATGGGCCCCATGACTGGCACGATGCCGTTGGGCAGTGGCACGGTGGTCAGTTTTTCGGCCACCAGTTGGCGGGCGCGAAACACGTCCACCTCCCAGCCGAATTCTACAAACACCAGCCCGATGCCGCGCGACGAACTGCTGCGCACGACTTCCACGCCGGGCGAGCCGTTGAGCGCCGTTTCGATGGGCAGCACGGCCTGCGCCTCGATTTCTTCGGGCGACATGCCGCCTGCTTCGAGGAAGACGGTGACGCGAGGCCGGTTCAAATCGGGCAGCACGTCCACCGGCAGATTCATGGCCGTCCAACTGCCCCACACGAGCAGCAGCGCGGCGGCGGCGACCACGAATAGGCGGTTTTGGAGGGAGAATTTTATGAGTGCGTTGAGCATTGCTCGTCTATTTGGTTTATTTTTGTGTCAAAATTTTTGAAAAATGCAGACTATAACGGTTGAGTTGCTTGACAATCAAGCTATGCTGTTGCTCCAACAATTGGAAAAAATAAAGTGGCTTCGCATTGTGGAACAGCCGAACAATAAACCTTCGAAGCCTCAACTAAAATTAGGCGGCTCCATCCCTAAAAATGTCGCGCTCGATATGCAAAAACAACTCAACGAACTGCGGGAATCATGGGAGCGCGATATTTGATTGATTCTAATGCTGCCATTGATTTTCTCGGTGGTTTGCTTCCAATAGCGGCTACCACGCGGCTCGAATCGTGGATTATGAATGGAGAATGCGCTATTTCAATTATAAATCGCATTGAGTTGTATTCTATCGTTTTGCCCCCCCCGCAGCACTTACAGCCATGAACAACTTTGTGGCGTGTGTTCAAGTTTTTGCACTTTCCGAAATCATTGCCGACCGAACAATTCTCATTCGACAAGCACACCGGCTCAAACTTCCCGATGCCGTTATCGCTGCTACCTGCTTAGAAAATACCCTTCCGGTTATTTCCAGAAATCAGGCTGATTTTGGAAAAGTTGCAGGACTGACCGTAATTGACCCTTACACTATTTCCTGACAAGACAATAGCGATTTTATTTCACGCAACGACACCACGGCACGACGAGGTTTTTGAAAATCAATATGTTGTGCCGCCATGTCGTTGCGTGAAACAAAAACTGCTTTAGTGACTATGCCCCTCGTGTCCAGCCTCTTCCGCCTTCCCCTCTCCCACTTTCACCACAAAATCGGCCGTGTGGACTTTACCGTCGGTCTGGAATTGCAGCCAGCCGCGATAGGTGCCGGGTTTGGCGAAAGTGGTGTTCATTTCGATTTCGTCGCCGACCGCAGCCGGGTGGACGTGCACGAATTCCTTACTGGTGGTTTCAATCAGCACGACGTGAGCTTTCGCGCCGAGGTAGTTTTCGATTTTGTCGGGAGTGAGGCGTTTGCCTTTTTCCATGATGTCAATGTGCAAGTGCGCCGGCACACCAGAAGCAATAGCTGAACCGTGAGGGTCAAAAGTTACTGAATAACCGTCCACCGAAGTTGTTAGTTTGGGTTGGGTGTAAGCGACGGTTTTGGCGGGGGTGCCGGTCACGGTAAACTCGGTTTTGTTCACCTGATTCAAGCCGCCGGTAGGTTTGAAATCGGTGAATGCCCAGTATTTGCCGCCCGCGTCGAAGCGGGTTTCGTTGTGGCCGCGCCCGGCAGTGAAGTTTTCGCCTTTGCCCAGCACTTTTATGTCGTAACTGCCTGTGGCTGAATATTCCGGGTGGATGTGGTCGAACCACGAAAGGTCGTCGCTCACGAGGATGAGGTGCATTTTTTTCTCGTGCACGAGGTCGAGCGGCACGGGGGCGCTTTCGTTGCCTTTTATTTTTGGCGTGAACGAGAGCAAGGCCGGCTTTCCGGCTTCGAGTTGGGCTGGATTGGCCGCGAACATGGTGAAATATTCGGCAGTGTTGGCGCCTACTTCAACCTTCATTGGCTCTAGGTTCATGTTGCAGACTGGGCAGGTGCCGGGCTGGTCGTAGGTTTTACCTTTTTCGCAGTTCATCGGGCAGATATACTTTGTTCCCGGCGCAGCAGCCTCCGTTGTTTGGGTGTTTTGTTTGGAATGGTCGTGTTTGCAGGCATTCAATGCCATGACAGACAAGGCGAGCGCAAGGCTCGCGATGAGCATATTTTTCATAAAAAATTGATTTTGAAATGAAATGTACTTCGGAACGCTGTTCCGAAAATGTCAGAAAATGCCCGGAACAGAGTTCCGGATTACACACACGTCGGGCCGACGCGGCACTATGCGGCAAGTTTAGGAGGTTGCCAGATGGGCAAATAAACGGCTTCAGGCAGATGGTCGGCGAAGTAGAAGGCCTGCTTTTCCACCGAATAATTGAGCACACGCGAAGCAAGCGCCGGTGATGCCTCATTTGTAAAAGCCGCTCCGGAATGAATCGCGATTTGGCATCCCGGACAGTGGCAACCATCATTTTCGTGGTCGCAAGGGCAGCCGGAGTCAGTGTGCTGATGTTCGGCATCGGCTGCACAGCAGTCGGGCTGAACGTCGTTCGTTGCGCAGCAAGATTTACTGGATGGCTCTTCGTGAAACTTGGCCGCGTGGTCAGCATCGTCACTGCCACAAGCCTCCGCACGGTTCGTCGAGAGTGCGAACAGGCAAAGCAAAAGAAATAATGTGGCGATGCGATATTTCATATTGTTGGCAAATGTAGGACAAACTGTGTACGCAAGAAAATGCTCAATTTACTTATCGCAAACTACGCCGCAGAAATTGTGCATTCAACGCAACTACGATGGTGCTTACCGACATTAAGACCGCGCCAAATGCGGGCGAAATCATCAGTTTCGGGTAAAAAATGCCCGCTGCCAGCGGAATGGTGACAAGGTTGTAGGCCGTAGCCCAAAAGAGGTTTTGCGTCATTTTTTGGTAGGTCGCTTTGCCGAAACGTACCAGCCGCAGGATGTCTTGCGGGTCGCTGTTGACGAGGATGATATCGGCGGTTTCGGCGGCCACGTCGGTGCCAGAGCCAACGGCGATGCCGACATCGGCTTGAGCCAGCGCAGGTGCGTCATTCACGCCGTCGCCGGTCATGGCGACGAATTCGCCTTGTTTTTGCAGCCTTTCTACGATTGCGACTTTTTCGTGCGGCAGTACTTCGGCAAAAACTTCATTCAAACCCAATTGCTGCTTCACGCTATCAGCCACCCGTTGGTTGTCGCCAGTGGCCATAATGACTTTGATGCCGTCGTCTTGAAATGCTTTCACCGCCGAGGCCGATGTTTCGCGCAATTGGTCGGCCAATGCCACAAAACCTGCCAATTTTCCCCCGGCCAACACGAACACTACCGTCTCGGCGGTGCCGCTTTGTGCGTCTTCTGGCAGTTCGATATTATTCTCTTTCAAATAGTTGGGGCTGACGACCAAGATGTCTTTGCCCTCTATTTTGCCCTGCACCCCTTTCCCGGTGAGCGACTGAAAATCGCTGACATCAAGCAGCGAGACGCTCTTTTCTTTTGCGTGTTTGACGATGCCTTCTGCAATCGGGTGCTCGGAGTTTTGTTCCAATGAGGCAGCCAACTGGAGGATTTTTTGTTCGTCAAAATCCGGTAACACGGACGCTACGCGGCTCACGCCAAACGCGCCTACAGTGAGGGTGCCGGTTTTGTCAAAAACGATGGCTGTGATGTTGCGGGCATTTTCAAAGGCCGTGCGGTTGCGAATGAGCAACCCCTGCTGCGCCGACAATGCGGTGGAGATGGCCACCACCAACGGAATGGCCACGCCCAATGCGTGCGGACAAGAGGTGACCATGACTGTCACCATACGTTCGAGCGCGAATGAAAAGGTTTGGCCTTGGATTAGCCAGACAGCCAGCGTCCCGAAACCTGCGCCGAGGGCGATGAAAGTCAGCCACTTGGCGGCGCGGTCGGCTAAGTGTTGGGTTTGCGATTTGGCGGCCTGCGCCTCTTGCACAAGGGTGATGACTTTGTTGAGGTAACTGTCTTTGCCCGATTTGTCCACGCGAATTTTCAAGCTGCCCTCACCGTTGATGGCGCCGGCGATGACCTTTGCACCGGCCGTTTTTTGTACGGGCACACTTTCACCGGTGAGCATGCTTTCGTTGACATTGCTGCTGCCTTCTGTGACGGTGCCATCCACCGGGATTTTTTCGCCGGGCTTCACCAGCACGAGGTCGCCGATTTTCAGTTCATCTACCCGCATATCGTGCAGCATATCGCCGTGGTACATGTGCGCTTCGGCGGGCAACATCTTTACAATCAGTTCTAATGCCCGCGATGCCCCGGCAACGGACTTCATTTCGAGCCAATGCCCTAACAACATGATGACTATAAGCGTGGCGAGTTCCCAATAAAAATCCATGCCTTCTACCAGCCCGAACACGATGGCCGTGCTATACCCGTAGGCCACCGTGATGGCTACGCCGATGAGGGTCATCATGCCGGGTTCGCGGCGGCGCACTTCATCCCAAAGACCGCTTAGGAAAGGCTGGCCACCATAGAAAAAGATGACACTGGCCAATATGAACGATACCCAATTGCGTCCCGGAAAGTCGAAACGATACCCGACTGCGTGTTGGAACATGGGCGAAATGACAACCACTGGCACAGTGAGCGCTAAGCTTATCCAAAATCGCCGCAAGAAATCGGAAATCATGGCGGAGTGGTCGTGGCCAGCATGACCACCGTGCACCGCGCCGGGCATGACGGTTCCGTCGGGCATGGTGTGGGTGGTGTGTTGAGAGTGCTTCTGGGTGGCCGGAGGCCGTTGAAGGTGCTGGTGATGCCGATGATTTTCCATTTTTCAATAGGTGTAAATTGCTTTTCAAAAAGGGTTGTGGCAACTAAATGCTCGTTGTGCGCAAGTTTTTCGGTCATCTATCGCCATTGAGAAGGCTTACCAAATGTAGGCCATAGCCGTTCACTTTCTTGCAGGGATGGTTTTTTGGTGGAGAATATCCGGTCTTCTTCGGTTCGGTGGAAGGTTTTAATTTCCGATGAATTAATGTTTATCTGCCTTGACAACGACGGTTCGTAGAGCGGGATGCCGTTTCTTTCTTTTTGGCAGGAAATCAACAGAAAATAGCAAGCGAAAAGGAGAAAAGATGTTTTCATAGCATAACTTTTCGATATTGAAGATTGGATTTGTAAGCAGGGATTCAGGATGGAGAACCTTCCAAGTTTTGAAGACTTGGAAGGTTTTGAATTCAGGCTGCTTCGGCTTTGAATCCCGCTTCTTTCACGGCGGCAATCACCATTTCAGCATCGAGATTTTCGCCTTTGACGGTCAGAGGTTTGTCGGGCGACTGGATGTCAACTTCCCAGTTTTCTGCGCCGACGGCTTCGTTCAGTGCATCTGTGACTTGGCTGATGCAGCCCATGCACTTGATATTGGTTTTGAATTTTAATTCCTGTTTCATTGCAAAAAATTATTGTTGTTGAATGTTTTTGATGACACAAAGGTAGAGGGGGCTAATGCCGGAGGCGTTACAATATGTTGGATGAGATTTACAGTTAAATGGCATCACTTGCGCCACTTCAACCGAAGGCTGTTGCTGACGACACTCACTGAACTGAGGGCCATCGCGGCGCCGGCAATCATCGGGTTGAGCAGAAAACCGTTGACAGGATAAAGTACGCCGGCGGCAATCGGGATGCCGATGACGTTGTAAATAAAGGCCCAAAACAGATTTTGCCGAATGGCGGCTACCGTGTGGCGCGACAACCGGATGGCTGCCGGAATTTTGCCCAAGTCGCTGCTCATCAAGGTCATTTTGGCTACGTCCATCGCAATGTCAGAGCCTTTGCCCATAGCGATGCTGACATCGGCACGCGCCAAAGCCTGGCTGTCGTTGATGCCGTCGCCGACCATCGCCACGACTTTTCCTTGTTCCTGAAGTTGTTTCACGAACGCTTCTTTATCGGCGGGCAAAACCTCCGCCTGAAAATGCCCGATGCCGACTTGTTCCGCTACTGCGGCGGCAGTCCGACGATTGTCGCCGGTTAGCAAATACACCTCGATACCCATGTCGCGCAATTCGCGGACGGCTTCGACGGAAGAGGGTTTCACCGGGTCGGCGATGGCCGCGAGTGCCAGAATTTGCTGGTTGTTAGCGAAATAAATGACCGTATTGGCCTCTTTTTCCTGCAATGCCGAAGCCGTTTGAAGGCTTTCAGGAAAGGTCAGGCCGTGTGCCTGCATGAGCGTGAGATTGCCTGCAAAAACTTTTTTCCCTTCAAATTCTGCGATGATTCCCTTGCCGGTGATGCTTTCAATTTTTTCCAGATGAACCGGTTTTGCCTGCTCTTCCAGAAAGGAAACGACTGCTTCGGCGAGCGGGTGTTCGGAGTTTTTTTCCAAACTGAACAGGACGTTTTGCCACCCGGCGCTATCCGTTTTTTCTGCCCAAATCAGGTTTTTCACGACAGGTTTTCCCGCCGTGATGGTGCCTGTTTTGTCCAAAACGACTGCCTGAATACGGTGTGCCAGTTCGAGACTCTCCGCGTCTTTTATCAAAATGCCTTGTTCCGCGCCTTTGCCCACGCCAACCATGATAGCCGTCGGCGTAGCTAAACCCAGCGCGCAGGGGCAAGCGATGACCAACACGGTCACCATCGCCAAAAGTCCTTGCGTCAGGCCGTTTTCGCCGCCCAACATCCACCACATACCGAACGCCAGCAGCGCGATGCCGATGACGACCGGCACAAACACGGCGGCAATGCGGTCCACCAATTTTTGCACGGGCGCTTTGGAGCCTTGCGCTTCTTGCACCATGCGGATGATTTGCGCCAGCAAGGTGTCGCCGCCAACTTTTTCAGCCTTGAATTGAAAACTGCCTTTTTGATTGATGGTGCCCGCCAGAATGCGGTCGCCCGCCGATTTCGCCACCGCCACCGGCTCGCCGCTGAGCATACTCTCGTCCAAGTATGACGCGCCGGATTCGATGATGCCGTCCACCGGAATTTTTTCGCCGGGCTTCACGAGCAGGAGGTCGCCGATGCGCACTTGCGCGACTGGAATTTCCATTGTATGCCCTCCCGAATGCACAATGGTGACGGTTTTAGGCTGCAAACCCATCAGCTTTTTGATGGCCGACGAGGTGTTGGCTTTGGCGCGTTCTTCGAGCAGTTTTCCCAAAAGAATAAATGCCACGACAAATCCGGCGGCCTCAAAATAGACGTGCGCGTGCAAGCCGTGGCTGTGCCAGAAATCGGGAAAAAGCGTGTTAAATATACTGAAAATATAGGCAATGCCCGTGCTCAAGGCCACCAGCGTGTCCATATTGGCGGAGCGGTGGCGGGCTTGTTTCCAGGCATTAATGAAAAACGACCTGCCAAGCCAAAGTACCAACGGCGTGGAAATCGCCCACATAATATACTCGACGTAAGGCAAATCCATGAAAAACATCCCCAAAATGCCGAGGGGTATGGCGAGTATGATTGCCCAAATTGTGCGACGGCGCAAATCTTCGTAATGCTTGCGCTGAATATTTTCCGCCTCTTCTTTGGCCGCTTCGGGTTCCGTCACGATGAGGTCGTAGCCGATACCCTGAAGGGCTTTTTTCATATCGTCGGGCGAAATCTTCGCAGGTTCATACTCCACCAACACGCTCTGCGTAGCGAAATTCACGGCGGCGGACACGACGCCCGGCTGATGCCCCAGCACGGATTCGACGCTGACGGCACAAGCCGCGCAGGTCATGTCGGTCACGGGAAATTGTTGGCGAAGGGTGGTTGCTGTGCTCATAAAACTTCGTTTTTGATGATGCAAAGTTCCGTCTTAAAGCCCCGGCCAGCGTTACGATTTTGTGGAAGAGAGTTGCACTTTAATGGACATGGTCGAGGGTGTGCCGTCGCCCGCTATGGTTGTTTTTGAATTCGGTGGGCGTCATGCCAGTCACTTTTTTGAACTGGCTGCTCAGGTAGGCCACACTGCTGTAACCCAATCGGAAGGCTATTTCACTCAAAGTCAATTCGTTGTAAACCAGCCACTCCTTCACTTTTTCTATTTTTTGCAAAATGAAATATTGCTCCAAAGTGATGCCTTCCACTTCGGTGAATAGTTTGGAAATAGCCGAATAATCGCGGTGCAGGGCTTTGCCGATGAACTCGACGAGGCTGAAATTTTCGGGCAGTTCGCCCGATTGAACTTGTTCAATGAGGAGCGATTTTACTTTTTCAATCAAGCGGCTGCGCTGGTCGTCCAACAATTCAAAACCCACTGCCTCAAGGTCGGCGCGTAGGTTTTGCTCCTGCTCCGGGCGGAGTGCGTGAGAGAGCGAAACTTCCCCCAAAGAGACGGACACCGGGGCGATGCCATTTTTTCCCAGTACTTGCACGACTGTGAGTATACACCGTTGGCAGACCATATTTTTGATGAAAAGTGTCATGTTTTCGATTCTTGTGTGGCAAAACTAAACGAAAGGAAAAATTAAAGGGCTACCTTTTAAACATAGTAATTTCAAACTCGTTTCGGATGGAAACTTCAAGTGAACAAAAATGCCTGACCCAAATCCCTCTTCTATGACCCCCGTGCAGCGGCTGCTGCGGCTGCTGGGGCAGTTTCGCCGAGAAATCCGCTATATCATTTTGTACGCGGTCGTCGCTGGGCTGATAAATTTGTCGTTGCCACTTGGCATTCAGGCGATTATCGGCCAAATAGCCGGTGGCGGCATCTCCGCATCTTGGGGTGTGTTGGTGTTGTTCGTTATCGTCGGTGCGTTGTTGGTTGGCATTTTGCGGCTGATGCAACTGTCCATCATGGAGTCGTTGCAACGGCGGATTTTTGCCAGTTCGGCGGTAGAGTTTGCCGTGCGCATACCGCGCCTGAATTTGGAACTGCTCCGCAAAGAGCATTTGCCCGAACTCGTCAACCGTTTTTTCGACACCCTCACGCTCCAAAAAGGCTTGCCCAAAATACTGATGGAGGGCAGCACGGCCGTTTTGCAAATCGTGTTCAGCCTGTTGCTGCTGTCGTTTTACCATTCCACTTTTGTCCTTTTTTCGATTTTATTGCTCGGCATTTTGTTCGGGCTGTTTTCATGGACTGGCCCGCGCGGGATTCAGACTAGTTTGAAAGAATCAAAATACAAGTACAAATTGGCTTTCTGGCTCGAAGAAGTGGGGCGTGTGGCGCCTACGTTCAAACTCGCCGGCGAAAACCGTTTTCCCCTGCTCCGCGCCGACGCACTCACGGTAGATTACCTCGATGCCCGCGAAAAACACTGGCGCATTTTGGTCGCGCAATTTGTCAGCAGTATCGCTTTTCGGGTACTGGTGCTGGGTGGTTTTTTGATATTGGGCAGTCTTTTGGTGATTGATAATCAGTTGAATATCGGCCAATTTGTCGCCTCCGAAATCCTCGTCTTGTTCGTCATCGAATCGGTGGAAAAACTCATTTTGCTCCACGAGACTGGCTACGACGTGCTCACGGCTATTGAAAAGATCGGTCAAGTGAGCGACCTGCCCATCGAACGGGACGACGGCGTTCGTTTTGAAGAATATTCGGCCAATCAGCCGCTCTCGGTGGAACTCCGCAACCTCTCTTACCAATACGACGACGGCGATGTGCCTGTTCTAAAAAATTTGAACCTGCTCATAAAATCGGGCGAACACGTGGCAATAACGGGCTACAGCGGTGCCGGAAAAAGTACCCTCATGCAGGTGCTGTCCGTCGGGAAACGCGATTTCACCGGCTCGCTGTTGTTCAACGGCTTGCCCAAACGCAATCTGCACCTGCGCAGTTTGCGCGAGCACATCGGCGACCTGTCGTCGCAAGAAGAGATTTTTAAAGGCACGATTCGGGAAAATATTGATTTGGGCAACGAGCATACCTCCCTCCAGCGGGTGCTGCAAGTAGCCGAAGATGTGGGGCTGAACGAATTTATCCGCGACCTGCCAAAGGGACTCGATACCGAGTTGTTGTCCGGCGGCAAAAACATCCCGCGCAGCGTGGTCACCAAAATCCTCGTGGCGCGCGCCATCGTCGGGCTTCCCAAATTGCTGGCGATGGAAGAGCCGCTCGGCAACCTCAACTTCCGCGACCGCCTCCGCATCGCCCATTTGCTGATTGACAAAAAACAACCCTGGACGCTGGTGGGCGTCACTTCTGACCCCGTGCTGGCGGCTATGTGCGACCGCGTCATTGTGCTGAAGGCGGGAGAAATTGTGTTCGACGGCACGTTCGACGGGGTACAGAAGACGGAGCATTATCAGTGGATTTTTAGGGCGGGTGGCGAAAATGAAAATTGATTCATGTAGTTGGTTGAGAGTGGTTTAGAAAGTTTAGAGGGTTTAGAGATGTGATTTTCAGTCAATTTTTCTGTCGTTGCTTGCATCCCGCCAGCAACACATCGAAACACAATTTTGGACGATAACCAATTTTGAAAACACTATGAAAAAGTATCTTGTTTTTTTGCTTTTCGCCCTTTTTGCAGGTATGTACTCTGCCAACGCCATCGAACAATATCGAGAGGGCGACACCCTTTTTGTTTGGGCAAAATCGGGGCTGGTATTACGCGCCACGCCTGACTTTAAGGCCGAAAAAATCATCACCCTGCCTTTTGGGGCGGCTGTGAAAACCCACTCGTACAAATACCGGGATGAGGACATTGCGGAAATCAAAGTTGCTGTCGTTCAGCCATATAACTTCAATGGCCAAAAGTATCCGGGCTACAAAATCCCCGGCCAATGGGTGCAAGTGACCGCACAGGGCAAAACGGGATATGTGTTCGATGGCTATTTGTCCAAATACCCGCCGCCATCTGAATTAGAACCCGACGGACGCGGCCAATGGCACGCGTACCTTTATAAGGTGTTCGGCATTGCCGGCATTTCAAAAAAAGAAGGGGGAGAAGACAAAAACTCGCCGGGGTACGACATTGTTTTTTACAAAAACGGCGCGTCGTACCAACGGCGCTACGTGGGCGAATCCGCCTCCATGATAACGTATATGCTGCCCCTACTGTCATTGGAGGAAGGCTTCCTGTTGGCAAACTATTTTGATGATTTGGAAAAAAACAGCAACCGCCCAGTGAAAGCGGATGATGTAGATGATGCGCCGTTCCTATTGCTGGAATCTACGCCCCATTTGCTCAATTTCAAGGCGGAGAGCAGTTTTTCGGGAGAAATAAAAATCGGTTGTGTGAACGGCGTGGTCGTGATTACCACCTTTTTCAGCTGTTAGGCAGCACGTTTACTAAACTTTTTTTGAAGTTTAGTAAACGTGAAAGTTGACCCCAATGCCCCCCAATGACCCTAACTACCCCCAATGCCCCCTAACGACTCTTAATGACCCTTCTTTATGCTCAACATTTCTGAAAATATCGTCCACTGCGATCCCGACATGGACGGATTGCAAGCACCGGCCAAAACGACCTTGTCGCGGCGGCACCTGTCGTTTCGCAAATTGTTGTTGATTTTGCTCGGCCTGTTCGTTGCCTTCATGTTCCTGCCTTGGACTCAGAACGTGCGGGCCGACGGTAAGGTGACCACACTCCGCCCCGAGCATCGCCCGCAGACCATCCACGCCACCATCGCCGGGCGCATCGAACATTGGTACGTCACGGAAGGTCAGGCTGTGAAAAAAGGCGACACCATCGTGCATCTTTCCGAAGTCAAGGCCGAGTATTTCGACCCCAACCTCGTGGCGCGCGTCGGCAGTCAGGTGGAGGCCAAGCAAGGCGCCATCGAATCCTACGGCAACAAAGTGGGCGCGTTGGAGACCCAAATCGAGGCTATGCGTCGCGAGTTGGAGAGCAAAATCAGCCAGATTCAGCAAAAAAACGTGCAAGGGAAATTGAAAGTAGAAAGCGACAGCATCAAAGTGGAGCAGGCCAATATTGATTTGCAAATTGCACAGCGTCAGTTGAATGGCACAAAAGCCCTGTACGACAAAGGGCTAAAATCGCTGACCGAATTTGAAGAAAAACGCCTGAAACTCCAGGAAGCCGCTACCAAAATCGTCGCTGCCCAAAATGGCTTGGAGACCAGCCGCCGCGAACTCGACATCTACCGCACCGAACTTCGCCTCACCCAAAACGAATACGCCAACAAAATCGCCAAAGCCCAGAGCGACAAATTCAGCACCCTTTCGGAACAATTCGACGCGCAAGGCTCCGTCAACAAACTCCAAATCGAGCGCGACAACTACGCCCGCCGCTCGGCATTTTACTACATCATCGCGCCGCAAGACGGCTACATCGTGAAGGCCATCAAGCCCGGCATCGGCGAAATCATCAAAGAAGGCGACCCGGTGGTGAGCATCCAGCCCGCTGATTATCAATTGGCTGTGGAAATGTACGTGAAGCCGCTCGACCTGCCACTCCTCAGCGTGGGGCGCGAGGTGCGATTCCTGTTCGACGGTTGGCCGGCCTTCTTTTTCAGCGGCTGGCCGGGTGTGTCGCTCGGCACTTTTGCCGGAAAAATTGTCGCCATTGACCGCAATATCAGCGCCAACGGCAAATTCCGCGTGCTCGTCGCGCCCGACCAAACCGAGCAGCCCTGGCCCAATGCCCTCCAGCCCGGCGGCGGCGCACGCGGCATCGCATTGCTCAACGACGTTTTCCTCGGCTACGAACTCTGGCGCGTGCTCAACGGGTTTCCGCCCGATTTGTACAGAGGGCTGGAGGGAAATGAAAAAGAAGAGAAAAAATGAACAACCCGTTTTTTGCCATATTCTGCCTGTTTTTCCTGTCAAATACCCTCCAATCACAAACCCTCGACTGGCTCAACTTTCGCAGTCAAATCCTTGAAAACCACCCACTTGCCAAACAGGCCAACCTCTACCGCGACCAAGCCGCCGCTGCTCTGCTACGCGCCAAAGGCGGTTTCGACCCAAAGGCGTACACCGATTTTTCGGCAAAAAATTTCAACGACAAAAACTACTTCCAGCACACCGAAGCAGGCCTTAAATGGCCGACCCTGCTCGGCCTCGAAATCAAGGGCGCGTACAACTACGCCACTGGCTCCTTTCTCAACCCCGAGGCCACCCTGCCCACCAACGGCCAAGCCAATTTTGGGTTCAGTTGGACGCTCGGCCAAGGGCTTTTTATAGACGAGCGCCGCGCCGCCATCCGCCAAGCCCGCATCGGACTCCAGCAAGGCGACGCCGAACGCGCCGCTGCCCTCAACGACCTCCTGCTCGAAGCTGCCAAAACCTATTGGACTTGGGCTGCCGCCGACAACGCGCTGCGCATCTACGAGGCGGCGCTCCGGCAGGCGCAAATCCGCAACGAGGCCATCCGCGAAAGTTTCCTGCAAGGCGACAAACCTGCCATTGACACGCTCGAAACTTTCATCCAAGTGCAGAACCGCCTGCTCGACGTGAATTTTGCCCGCACGGATTTGCAAAATGCCGCGCTCGCACTCCACAATTTTTTATGGGAAACAGACAATCAACCTGTTGCGCCCGAACGAACGCCGCCTGCCCCCGAACTTTTGGCCGGTGAATTTGTGCCAATCGCGCTCCAAAACAGCCAAACGCTGGTGCAGCAGGCCCGGCTCCAACACCCCGAACTCCGCCTCTA
>CAYZVM010000012.1:14754-18253 GCA_964481485.1 uncultured Saprospiraceae bacterium
GTGAAAATCGCGCAGACCGATTTTGAACTGCGGCAAAAACGGCAGGCCATCGAAAACAAAGTGCAGCAATACGCCAACGATTTGAACAACTTCGCCGCCCAAATCGCTCTTTTTCAAAATATTACGGCCAATTACCGCGCCCTCTTGGATGCCGAGATCGAAAAATTCAACTTTGGCGAAAGCAGCATTTTCCTCATCAACGCCCGCGAGCAACGCTGGCTTGACGCGCAAGTGAAATACCTCAAATTGCTCAGCGAATACCGCAAAGCCGAGGCGGGTTTGCAGTGGTCGGCGGGGGTGTTGGCGAATTGATTTTACTTTTGCGCATGCGCTTTCAGAGATTTGTCCAGCATTTTTCTTTCCAGCAAATAAAGAGTGGCCGGGTGACCCAAAGTCACCCGGCCACTGCCCCGTGGCGCTTACTCGAGACCGGTTTTCTGTTCGCTGACCTGCTCTTTTTCCCCGAATTTTTGATGCTGCTCAATCGGGTTTTCAAACCCAGCACCCGCCGCCTCACCGAACGCGAAATCGCCCTCGCCCGCTCCGTTTTTGGCGAAACGATTGATTATCAAAAAGTACGGGTGGACGAACGCTCGCACATCGGCTGCCGCCAATACCGTTTTGCCTACGTCGGTTTTCATTTTGTCAATAGTTGGGGCGAACTCTCCGACCCGCATTTTATCCACGAAATGGTGCACGTCTGGCAATTCCAGCGTCTCGGATCGGTCTATATTCCCCGCGCATTGTGGGCGCAGCGAACACCGGAAGGCTACGACTATGGCGGCATTTCAACTTTGAAAAAAGCGGCAGAGCAAGGAAAAACCCTGACCGACTTCAACTACGAGCAGCAGGGCGACATCGTGGCCGATTATTTCTGTCTGAAAAATGGATGGAAACCACGTTGGTGTGCGGCGAATAACGCGTACATACCCATTTTTGAGGTGTTGGTCGAACGGGCATTCCACAGCAGCCAAAGTGACAATGGGGCAGACCAAGATGGCGTTACTTTTCGGTGAGTGTAACGGTCGGGTGCCATTTTGTGTCAACATAAAAAATCATTGCGCTATGAAACAAAACACTTTCCTCTGGGCTTTATCGCTCCTCACTTTTTGTGTCCCGGCCACTGCTCAGCCAGGTTTGCAGGGCGAATATTATGATGGCCGCAACTTCGATAAGAAAATCCTGACCCGCACCGACAATCAAATCAACTTCGACTGGACGGGCAAAAGTCCCGCACCCGGTTTGGGTCAATCGGAATATTCCATTCGATGGACGGGCAAACTCACACCACCCGTGAGCGGCAAGTACCTTTTTTCCGCAGTTGTGGACGACGGCATCCGGGTGTGGGTGGGCAACCAATTGGTCATTGATGCATGGAATCTGCACGACAACGAACATTTCGTCGGCACCATCGCGCTCACTGGCAAGCAGCAATACGACCTGAAAGTGGAATATTTCAACGCCATTTTTGAAGGAGAAATCCAACTGCTTTGGCAGATGCCGGGTGAAGAACCGATGTTGGGAGGGCTATTTGGCAATAACTTGAAACCGATTCCCGCAAAATACTACTCCCAAACACCCCCAAAAACGCCACCGCCGCCCAACAACAAACCCACCGAAATACCCACCATCAAAAAAACAAAGCCCGCCCCGGCCAACCCCAAACCCGCCAAAACTGAAACGCCGAAAAAGGAAACCGCGTCGGCCAAACCCAAAGCGGAAAAACTCGTGCCCGTCAACACGATAGTTGTACAAGCCGACACCATTCAAAAGTACACGCCCAAAAACATCCTGTTCGTAAAAAGCAAAAGCATCATGCTGCCCGGTTCTTTGGAAGAAATGGACAATCTGGCGTCCATGCTCCAAAGATACCCAGCCTTGCGGGTTACCATAGAAGGTCACACCGACAATGTGGGCAACGCCGAAAAAAACATGATACTTTCAAAAGAACGGGCGAAAGCAGTGGCTCACTATCTGGTAAAAAAGGGCATTTCGCCCGACCGAATCACAGCAAGAGGCTACGGCAGCACCCGCCCCTTGACGACGGAGGACACGCCCGCCGCCCACGACAGAAACAGGCGCGTGGAATTTATTATCAAATGAAAACAGTAAAAATGCCGTCACTTTTCCGTCACGAACACGGCCATTTCTGTGCCGCTGGTTCGCGTCTCTTTACTTTTGCCGCCTAAATTTTTTTCGATGCAACCGGCCAATCAGCAACCAACCGTCAGCAACCAACAATCCCTTTTTCTCCGCGCCGCCAACGGCGAATCCACCGAACGCCCCCCCGTTTGGCTTATGCGGCAAGCCGGGAGGATATTGCCGCAATACCGGGCGTTGCGTTCCAAATTTCCTGATTTCAAGGCATTTGTAAAAACGCCCGCAGCCGCAGCCGAGGCTACCATACAGCCAGTGGACGAACTGGGGGTGGACGCTGCCATCATTTTTTCCGACATTTTGGTGGTGCCGGAAGCCATGGGTTTGGACTACGAAATGGTGGAGGCAAAAGGCCCGCGTTTTCCAAAAGTCATCGAAAATAAAAACGACATCGCAGTGCTGAGCTCCGGCGCCGCAGCGGCTGAGCGCCTCGAATACGTCTATGAGGCCCTGCGCGTCACCAAAAGTGCCTTGGCCGGGCGTGTGCCGCTCATCGGTTTCGCCGGCGCTCCGTGGACGATTCTCGCATATATGGTGGAAGGCGGCGGCAGCAAGACGTTTTCAAAAGCACGGCGGATGCTCTATGCCGAGCCGGAATTGGCGCACGCGCTGCTCCAAAAAATCACCGACACGAGCATTTTTTATCTGAAAAATCAAGTAGCGGCGGGAGCGGATTTGGTGCAATTGTTCGACTCTTGGGCGGGCGAATTGCCACCGGCGCACTACCGGGTTTTTGCCGTGCCTTACCTGCGCCAAATCTGCGAGGCACTGCCCGAAGTGCCGAAAACCGTGTTTGCAAAAGGCGCGTGGTTCGCACTCGAAGATTTGGCCGGGTTGCCCTGTCAGGTCATTGGGCTGGACTGGAACACCGACCCTAAATTTGCAAAAACGGCCACGCGCGGCACAAAGGTTTTGCAGGGCAATCTCGACCCTTGCACCCTCTATGCCGATGCCAAAACCATTGAAAAAGAAACGATTGCGATGCTTCGCGCCTTTGGCGGAAAGCACATTGCCAACCTCGGCCACGGGGTTTATCCCGATACGCCGCTGGATGGTGTGCGGGCATTTGTGGAGGCGGTGAAGGGATACGACGGGTGACGTTGGAATATTTTGCCCACAAATAGAAAAACCGCAGCGCCCACCTGAGCGCCGCGGTTTTTCTGAGTTGTAACGGGGATGCTTAAAGTACCCGTTCGCGCACTGGGAAACCTTCTTGTTCCCAAGCTCGCATCCCGCCAGTCATAATTGCCACGTCCTCGAAGCCTTGCGATAGCAGGAATTTGGCGGCTTCTTTGCCTTTGTTGCCGATGCCCGACACCAGCACCACCGGGCGGTTGGTGGG
>CAYZVM010000012.1:18353-23892 GCA_964481485.1 uncultured Saprospiraceae bacterium
GCGGGCGGCATGGAAAATATGTCGCAAATCCCGTACTACCTGCCCAATGCCCGTTGGGGTTACAAATACGGCAATGGCGAACTCGTGGACGGCCTCGCCAAAGATGGCCTCACCGATGTGTACAACCAGAAGGCGATGGGCGTGTGCGCCGACGCGACGGCGGTGAAATATGCCATCAGCCGCGAGGCGCAAGATGCCTTTGCCATTGACTCGTACAAACGCGCCGCCGCTGCGACGGAGGCCGGTTTTTTTAAATCCGAAATCGTACCCGTCAGCATCCCGCAGAAAAAGGGCGATGCGCTGCAAATCGCAGAGGACGAGGAATTTAAAAAGGTGATGTTCGACAAAATACCCGGTCTGCGCCCGGCCTTCACGCCCGACGGCACGGTGACTGCCGCCAACGCCAGCACTATCAATGACGGCGCGACGGCACTCATCCTCGCCAGCGAGGAAGCCGTGAAAAAATACGGGCTGAAACCTGTCGCCAAAATCCGGGGCTTCGCCGACGCGGAGCAGGAGCCGGAATGGTTCACCACCACGCCGACTATCGCCGCACCGAAGGCGCTGAAAATGGCGGGTGTTTCAAAAAATGACATTGACTTTTTCGAGGTGAACGAGGCCTTCTCGGTCGTCACGCTCGCATTTGAAAAAGTGATGGAAATAGGCCACGACCAAACGAACGTACACGGTGGTGCGGTGTCGCTCGGCCATCCGTTCGGTGCTTCGGGCGCGCGCATTGTGACTACGCTGAACAACGTTTTGCAACAAAAAAATGGGAAGCTGGGTCTTGCGGCTATTTGCAACGGCGGCGGCGGAGCGACGGCGATTGTGATTGAAAGGGTGTGAGGCTATCCTGATTTGAGACCGTCTCGGATTGACGTTTTTCATGCTCCGGAATAAAAAAAGCCCTGCTTTCTTGATTGATGGCAGGGCTTTTTTATTTCCAAACAGTCCGGACAGTTGCAGAATTTTGAATCACTGGGTCGTTCGTCAGCAACGGTATTTTCAAAAACTGCGCTGTCGCTGCTATCAGGCGGTCGTGCAGTTCGGGGATGTCGTGAATTTGAAAAGCGACAGATATGATGTCGGGGCTAAGTTCCTGAAAATGAAAATTTTGATTTGCGGAAACTAATTTTGTCACATCGGGAATCCCAATAGAGACACGTCCACGCTCAGCTAAATATCCCACTTCCGCCAAGCACATTGCCGGAATCCAAATTTCGTTCGTGCTCGCAAGTGTTGCTTGGAAAACACCCTTGACCTGCGGCGGCATTTTCCGCTTTTCCAAAAACAGAACGAGTGCCATCGTGTCGGTGACAAATTTACTCAACGGGGTGTTTTTTTGGGTAATCAGCAAATTCTTCCTCGACGTGCATCTGCTCTGCTTTGCTCAGAGCGCTCAGTTCGCGTTGGATATAATTGACCAATTGGGTCTCTGTAAATGCAATCTTATGTTGCTTTTTTGCCCGAATGAACAGAACGAAATCTGCAATTTCTTGCAGGCTTTCTTCTGAAAGGTCGCTTATGCCATTGGCAATAGTTTGTTTAAGTGCGGACGTGTCAGCGTTTGCCATCTTGAAAAGTTTATGCAATATTAGCGGAAAAACTTGAAAGTTGATTTTGCTCCAAGAAGAAAATTCCACCTCGAAGCACACCCGTTCAAGCAAGCACCCCCTCCAACATCCCCACCTTATCCAGCACCACGCGCCCAGCCTCGTCCTTCCTGAGCGTGCCGCATTCCGCTACCGGGTCGTGTTCAAAAAACAAAATAAACCGGCGGCGCACCGCCTCGGCGAGCATCCGTTCTTTTTCTTTCAATGTCACCAACGGGCGCACGTCGTAGGCCATGATGTATGGCATCCCGATATGCCATTGGGATGGCATCGCGTCGGCGCAATAAAGTACGGTGCCGTGTTCGGTGCGGAGCAGCGGCACCATCATCGCCTCCGTGTGGCCGTTGAAAAAACGGACGTGGAAGTTGGGGGCGAACTCCACATTTTGCCGCGTCTCGATGAATCGAAGGCGATTTTGCTCCAATAACGGGACAAAATTTTCTTTCAAAAATGAACCTTTCTCGCGGGCGTTGGGGTTCATCGCCCAGTCGAAGTGCCGCTGGTTGGACCAATAAACAGCGTTGGGGAACGACAACTCGACCGCGCCCGAGTCCTCATTTTTCCACAAGGCCCCGCCGCAATGGTCGAAGTGCAGGTGGGTGAGAAAAACGTCGGTAACATCCTCCCGGCGCACACCCGCGTCGGTGAGCGAGCCGAACAACGTCTGTGGCCCGTGCGGCTCGAAATGCGAGCGGAACTTCGCGTCTTGTTTGTTGCCGACGCCCGTGTCTATCAGGATTTTGCGGTCGCCCATTTCTACCAGCAGCACGCGCATGGCCCAAGTGCAGAGATTGTTTTCGTCGGGCGGGTTCAGTTTTTCCCACATTCGTTTGGGTACGATGCCGAACATAGCGCCGCCGTCGAGTTTGAGGTGGCCGGTGTGGAGAGCGGTGAGTTTCATAGTATTGTCATTAATCGTCATTAAAGTCATTATGTCTTTTAACTTTCCGAAAGTTTGGCTCGAAAATCCGGCGCAGCAACCCCGTGTCTTTGGGGGCAAAAAAGTTGCTGGGGTTTTGAGAAGAATGAAGGACATAGAGCGGCAATCCAGTCAGTTTTGCGGCAGCAATCTCTTCCGGCACGTCGGGCGGCTTCACGTAGAACACTTTGAAAATCAGCGAATCACTATCCGCCAAATGCAGTTTTATGCCTGCAAAAAACGTCTCCCGCACGCGGCTTTCGTCGAAGTAGTCGGCAAAAGGGCTGCCGTTCAGGCGGCTGAACAGGTTGAGCCAGATTTGCACCGAATCGTCGGGCATTTCTTGTTTTTTGTTGAGATATTCCCAGTTTCCCGTGGAGTCGTTTTTTTGGAAAAAAACTGGCATCGAATCACGCCGCTCCAACTCAAACGCCCGCACTTGCGCGGGCTCAAACCGCGACACCGTGTCTTCCCGGAAATCGCCGATTTTTTTTGCGAAAACGTTGCGCAAATGTCGCTCCACCAAGTAGATGCCCTCGTGTCGGCTGAGGCGGATGAACGTGGCCGGTTGGCCGTTCTCGTAAGTTTGGTAGCCGATTTCAAATTGGTCAAGGATTTCTTTTTCCCGAAAAACGACGACTTGCAGGCGCGTTTTTTCCGAAAAACCGAGGGTGTCGGGGCGGGTTGTTTTCACGATGCGGAGCGAACGCGCTGCACGGAGGGCATCCAAAATGGGCGCGATGTGTGCCGGTTGCGCAGCCACCGAGCGCATTTCTTGTGCCGCAGCCCAGCCTGCTTCGGTGCGTTCGAGCAGGAGTTCGGGCAGGCCGGGTTGGAAAATGGAAATTTGGGTCACGGCGCTTGTGTCCAACTGAATGAGGTCGGTCTGGAAAACATTTGCCTTGAACCACGGCGAGCGCCGCGCCAGCATCCCTACGGCTAGCACACCAAGAAAAATCAAAACTAAGTGCTTGTTTTTCATAGGAATAGCGCTTTTTCGGGCGAAGGTAGCGAATCAGAGCAAGGGCGAAAACAGCCGGGCAATTTTGTCGCCCAATACCTGCCACTGACTGCGCCGCTGCCAAGTTTGGTGCGCGATGAGTTTGCTGTCGTCGAGGTCTTTCAAAAATGAGTCGGCGAGTTGTTGGCAAAAATCTTTGCCGTAGATGACCGCGTTGATTTCAAAATTCAGGTCGAAGCTGCGGTTGTCCATGTTTGCCGTGCCTACAAAGCTCAGGTAATCATCCACGATTAAAGTTTTGGAGTGGACAAAACCTTTTTGGTACCGGTAAATTTTCACGCCAAAATCAAGCAATTCCGCATAAAAGGCGCGCGATGCGGCATTGGCAAAATCTGCGTCCGATTTGTCTGGCACCAGCAGTCGCACGTCTTTTCCGCTCAACGCCGCCTTGCGGAGCGCGACGAGGATGCTCGCATTGGGAATAAAGTAGGGCGAAGTCAGGAAAACCCGCTCGTTGGCGTTTGCGATGGCCGTGAAATAACTGAGCATAATGGTCGAACGGGGATAGTCAGGGCCGCCTGCCACGATTTGCACCAATTCGCCGGTGGTGGTTTGTGGTTTTCGCATCGAAGGGAAGATTTGTTCGTCGGGATTGATGCGCCGCCGGGAGCAGAAATTCCAATCGGCGAGAAACGTGTATTGCAGCGACCACACTGCCGGGCCTTCGATGCGGACATGGGTGTCTCGCCAAAAAAAGCGGTTGCCCTCCACCGTGTTGATGTATCGGTCGGACACGTTGATGCCGCCGACGTACCCGGTGTGGCCGTCTATCACGATGATTTTGCGATGGTTGCGGTAGTTCATTCGGCTGGCAAAAAACGGCCAATACACCCGGTAGAAAGGCACCGCGTCCACCTTGCCGGCTTTCAATTCGCCCAAAAATTCCTTCCGCAAACTCTTGCTGCCAAAGTCGTCGTAGATAAAACGAACCTTCACGCCCTCCTTTGCTTTGCGAATCAGCACCTCTTTTATTTGATTGCCGATGCCGTCGTCTTCGTAGATATAGTATTCAATATGAATGAATTGCTGCGCGGCTTCCAGGTCAGCCAACACGGCGGGAAACTTCTCTTCGCCGTTGTTGAGCAGTGTGACACGGTTGAGCGAAAGGGGTTCGTTGGCCTCTTTGAGCAGCAATTCGGCCAGTTCGGTATGACCGCCCAACTGGGGTGCATCGCGCGCGATGAGCCGTTCCGTATCTGCCACAAATTTCTCACGGATGCTTTCCAACAATTGCCCCGTGGCTTTGAGTTTTTTGCTGTAAATCCGCTTTTTCTGATAATTCACCCCCAACACAAAATAGGCGACACTGCCCACCACCGGCAGCATGAACGCCAATATCGCATAACTAAAAGCCTTCGGCGTGTTGCCGTTGTCGAGTAGTATCCGCGCCACCGTGAATAGGGTGAAGGCATAAATAGCGACGACCAGAAGCGTTTCAAAATGAAGTGTCATGGGACGGTGCAAAAAAATCAGCGGTGAAGATAAGCGGCCAGTAATTGGCAGTCACGTATCTTCCAGAATTACTTCAATAACCCCGAATCACTACTTTTGCCGCTCTTTTTTTCAGACGGACATGAATATTCCTCCCTCGACAAAAATTACCATCACCGGCGACCTCGGCAGCGGCAAGAGCGCCGTGTCAAAAATTTTGTGCGAAAAAACTGGCTTCGAGTACGTCTCCACCGGGCGCATTCAGCGCCAACTGGCGCAGGAACTCGGCCTCGACACACTCGAAATGAACCGTCGTGCCGATACTGACCCGACCATTGACCAGCGTATTGACGGCATTTTTGTGGACTTGGGAAAAGACGCGAAAGGCTACATCGTGGACAGCCGCATGGCGTGGTTTTTCCTGCCCGAATCTTTCAAAGTGTACCTCCAAGCCGATGTGGCCGTAGCCGCCGAACGTATCCTGAACGACCCCACTCGCAAAAGCGAAGAGTACGAAACAAAGGAAGAGGCTATCCGAAAAATACTCGCCCGCAA
>CAYZVM010000012.1:23992-48777 GCA_964481485.1 uncultured Saprospiraceae bacterium
TTTTCTTGGTCGTGTTCCAGCCCGCCGCCCTCGCTGATTTTCATGTCTTTGGAATATTCCGCCACAAAAAAATGTAGGATTTCCGTCACCGAGCCAGGCGACATATACGCCTCAAAAACCTTGCGGACATGGGTGACTTTGTACCCAGTTTCCTCCTCCGTTTCGCGCCGGATACAGTCCTCCGGGTTGTCCAAATCCAGCAGTCCCGCGCAGGCCTCGATGAGCATACCTGATTCGTTTCCATTGACATACGTCGGCATTCGGAACTGATTGGTTAGGATGACCGTGCGGTTTTCCCGGTTGTAAAGGAGAATAGTCGCGCCGTTGCCCCGGTCGTAAGCCTCGCGGCTTTGTGTTTCCCACGAACCGTCCGGCTTTTGAAACTCAAACGTGATTTTCCGAAGTGTGTACCAGTTGTTGGAGAGGACTTCAGTTTTGAGGATTTTTATTTTTTCGTTCGTCATAATCTACTGTTTCTGTGACGTTTACTAAACTTTCAAAGTTTAGTAAACGTACCTTCTATCACGCCTGCTGCGCCGCTTCTTTCATTTGTTTTGCCAAATCATGTCCCAAATAACGGTCTATCGTATTGTGAACCAAGTAGATAACCGGCGTGAGCAAAATCGCCATCACCCCTTTATAGATGTAACTCATAATCGAAATCGCCAGCACCAGCAAAAACGGCAACTGCTGCCCGATGTACAGCGCGATGAACACCACCACAAAACTGTCCAGAAACTGCGACACCAACGTGCTGCCCGTCGCCCGCAGCCAGATTTTGTTTTCCCCCGTCATTTGTTTGATGCGGTGAAAAACGCCCACGTCCACAATCTGCGCTACCAAAAAAGCCACCAGCGAACCGACGATTATCCACTGGCTTTGGCCAAAAACAACCCCGTAAGCCGCGTTGTAGTCCGCCACTTGTGTTCGCATAAAAGCCTGTTGCTCAGCCGACCAGTCGGGTTTGATGTGCGCCGTGCGCCAAAATTCCGCCGGTTCGAGGCCAATCGCCATGAACACCATGATGAAGCCGTAAGCAATCAGCCCCGCCGTCAAGTAAGAGAGCATTTTTACCCCGCGCCGACCGTAATATTCGTTGATAATGTCGGTCATAATGAACACCGCAGGCCACAGCAGCACCCCCGCCGTGAGTGTAAAAGCCAAATTGCTTTGGCCGAACAAAGTCCAGTTGACGGGTTCAAAGCCAAAAGTTTTTTCTAAAGAAAACAACTTGACCCCGATGAACTCGGCCACAATGGCGTTCGTCATGAAAAAACCCGCCAGCACCACCCACAGGCGGTTGGGTTTGGAAGAGAAAAATTCGCGCATGGAAATTGTTGTTCGTTGTCAGTTCTTCGTTGCTCGTCCGCAGAAAACACGTCGAACGAAATTTGCTGCGCAAGGTTCTAAAAACATCGTGAGCGCATCGTCGCCAACCAAAAGATTTTTTGGCTGTTTACCTTCGCACCCTGTAACGCCAACTTTCAGTTGGCGGCACTCAGCCAACTGAAAGTTGGCGTTACTATCATGGCAACATTCTCAATAAATCTGAAAGACGGCTCGGTCGAACAGCCGCAGGAAATTATCGTCGGCATTGACCTCGGCACCACCAACAGTCTTGTGGCTTACATTAAAGACGGCCATCCCGTGTGCGTGAAAGGCAAAGACGGTAAAAGCACCCTCGTGCCGTCTGTCGTTCATTTTGCTGAAAACGAACAAATTGTCGTCGGCGACGCAGCCAAAGAAAAACTCATTGCCGACCCGGCCAATACAATTTACTCCGTCAAACGGCTCATGGGCAAGTCGTTCAACGACGTGCAGGCGCAGCAAGATTTTTTCGGCTACCAAATCCTCGACGACGACACCGAATCATTAGTGAAAATCCGTGTCAAAGACCGTTTCTACACGCCCGTCGAACTCAGTGCCCTCATTTTAAAGGAATTAAAAACCCGCATCGAGGGCGAACTTGGCGCCACAGTCTCCAAAGCCGTCATCACCGTGCCTGCCTATTTCAACGACAACCAGCGCCAGGCCACCCGAGACGCGGGCAAACTCGCCGGATTGGATGTTTTGAGGATTGTCAATGAGCCAACGGCGGCTGCGCTGGCGTATGGGATTGGAAGCCACGCGTTCGAGCCCTCCCCCGCGTCAACCCCGCCCCCGGCCCCTCCCCTAAAAGGGAGGGGAGACGTAGAGTCCGCAGAGCGGACTCTCCTCCCTTTTAGGGGCGGGGCCGGGGGCGGGGTTGAAACCATCGCCGTCTATGACCTCGGCGGCGGCACTTTCGACATTTCCATCCTGCGCATCGAAAACGGCATTTTTGAGGTGCTGTCCACCAACGGCGACACCTTCCTCGGCGGCGATGATTTTGACCGCGCGATTGTGGATTTTTGGTTGAAACAGCACTCGTATCATTCGTCCGACAACTTTAAGTCGTCGGACGAATTGATGCTCAATAAAGAATTCGGCCAGCAAATCCGCCTGCTCGCCGAATCCGCCAAAAAAGCCCTTTCGAGCGCGGAGGTTTTTGAAAATGAATTGGATGGGAAAAAAATATCGCTCACGCGGGCGGAGTTTGAAAACCTGATTCAACCCTTCGTGCAGCGCACGTTGGGCTGCTGCAAAAATGCCCTGCGCGATGCCAAACTCGGCATTAACAAAATTGACAAAGTCGTCATGGTCGGCGGCAGCACCCGCACTTTGTTGGTGAAAAAAGCCGTGTCAGAATTTTTCGGGAAACCCGTGTTCGACAGCCTCGATCCCGACGAGGTGGTGGCGCTCGGCGCGGCGATTCAGGCCGACATTCTGGCTGGCAATCAAAAGGATTTGCTCCTGCTCGACGTGACACCACTTTCGCTCGGCATCGAAACCGTCGGCGGCCTCATGGACGTGATTATTCCCCGCAACTCCAAAATCCCGACCAAAGCCGGGCGGCAATACACGACCAGCGTGGACGGCCAAAAGAATCTGAAAATCAGTGTTTTTCAGGGGGAGCGCGACCTCGTGGAACACAACCGGAAACTCGGCGAGTTTATCCTACGCGACATCCCGCCCATGCCCGCTGGTTTGCCGAAAATTGATATTCAGTTCATACTCAATGCCGATGGTATCCTTTTCGTGCGGGCGCGCGAACTGCGCAGCAACCTCGAACAGCACATCGAAATCCGCCCGACTTACGGCATCAGCGAGGAAGAAATGGCGCTCATGCTGCTCGACAGCATCCAAAATGCCCAGACGGATATTCAGGCACGCGGCCTTTTGGAAGCCCGCAACGAGGCAAACAACCTGCTGCTTTCCGGCGATAAGTTTTTGAAACAGAATGAGGAAATCCTTTCGGAAGAAGAAAAGGCAACCACCAAGGCTTTGCTAAAAGCCCTGCGTGAGGCGGTCGAGGGTGAAGACAAAGATGCCATACACCGCGCCATTGAGGATTTGAACGCCTACACCGGCCCGCTCGCACATCGGGCTATGGACGTGACAATTCGGGAAGCGATGCGCGGGAAAAAGGTTTGAAATTGAAAAAACAGAGGCCATCTCGTAAGTATTCTGTCAAACTTTTGTGTCAAACAATGTCACGCAAAGACGCAAAGTTCGCCAAGTGTAGATTTCTCTTTGCGGGCTTTGCGTCTTTGCGTGACATTATTTGGCGGGTGTCTTAAAAGGTACTTGCGAGACAGTCTCGGTTTTTTCATAAAAAAGACAAAAATGGCTCATCGCACCAATGTCACGTCTCCCCGATACACAGCCGTTTCGCCGTCTTTGAATAGCACCTCGGCTTCATAGACGAACACGGCGGGCAAGGCTTTTTCGCCGCCCACTTTCCCATCCCAACCTGATTGGAGGTCGTTGGGCGAAAAATCCCGATTCTCAAAAACGGCTCTTCCCCAGCGGTTGTAGATTTTCAAAAACTTGACGAGTTCGACGTCTTCACCGCCAAAAATGGTGAAAAAATCATTGCCTCCATCGGCGCTGTTGTCGGGCGAAAAGACATTTGGCACATAGACGTACCGCTCCTTGTTCACCACCACGAGCCGGTCGTCCACAGCCCGACAGCCGTTGGAGTCAAGCACTGTGACCCGGTATCTGAAGCTATAAGTAGGTGAAAAACGGCAGGTGTCGCACAGGAGGCTGTCCAAATCCGGCGGTGTGACGGTCACTTGTTTCGCCCGTTCGGGGTAATTCACCGACGTTGTTTTCCAGACTTCGATGGATTGGCCGAGGTGAATCGTCGTGTCGGGGTCGAGCACCACGAGCAGTTCGGCGGGTTCCAGCATCGTGAATGTGGTGTCCCACTCGCAGCCGTTGGTGCCCAATATCGTGAGCGTGTGGTCGCCCGGCGTGATAAAACGCACCTCAGGATCCACATTGAAGGATTGGCCGTCGAGCGAATAGACGAATGGCCCTTCGCCGTTCGTCACGCTATCCACCCTGATGATGCCGTCCTGATTGCCGTAGCAGCTGATATGTTTGATGTAGAGATTGGCATTTGTGGGAATCCTCGGCGTGGTCACTTCTACGCTGTCGGTTGTAGCACAGCCATTTACGCTGTTGGTGGCGGTGAAAGTATAAAGCCCCACGCTGTCCACCCGCACATTCAGTTTGTCGGCTCCCGATACGATATGGCCTGCCGAATCAGCCGTCCATTCGTAAATATAAAGCGCGGAAGGAGTCACGGCGACATCCAATTCGGCAGGCTCGTCGGAGCAGTTGAGCGCCTGCGGTTTTTCCATCGTCACGGTGGGGCGGTACGAATCAGGCAATACCTCCACATAGTGCGAGGCCGCGCAGGGCGGGTTTTGTTTGCAAGAATTGATGGCCCGCGCACAGATGTTGCCGCTTTGCGAGCCGATGGTTATTTTTACGATGTTGCCTTCCGGGGCAAGCACGGTGACTGGCACAGAATCACCGTTGACCATCGTGCCGGGTGGCCCGTCCCAGACGTACGCGCCTGCGCCAGACACCGGTGCGACCGAGAATTGAAACGTGGCTCCGGCGCAGAGCGCGGGCGGGCCAGTGATGTCGCCAATCATGCTGAGCGGCGGCTCGTACACGGCATCGTCGGGCGTGACTTCGATGGTGAAATCGCAGTAATCGCCGGCATAACCGTCCACCAAAAGATAGTAGTTGGAACCGGGGTTCAGGTTGTCAACGGTGACGGACACGGGTGTGGTGCCGCCGTTTTCTTTGCCGATGTTGCACTTCAATGGTGCTGATTTACAGTCGGAATAGAGGGCGATTTGTACGCCGTTGTCGTTGTTGCAAAAAACGGGGATGGCGGTGAAAGTGGCGGTGGTAGTGTTGGCGATGAAGCCTATCCACTGGACGTTTTCGAGGGTGCCGCAAAAGTCAATGGAGTCGCCGCCGTCCGAATCGCCGTTGATGGTGTTGCCGACGTAGCCGTCGAAATTGCAGAAGATACAGGCGTTTTCACAGGCGTCGGAAATTTCGTTGGCGGAGCCGCAGGGAGTGGGAAGCTGGGCACACAGGCTGACTGTGATTCCCAGCACGAAAGGCAGGAGTAGTGCTGTTTTAACCATGGAATCGGTGCTTTAAGAATTGAAGAAAGTGAACGGATTAACCGCCGCGTCTCCCGCTGTAGGCGGGATTTTCTTTTCGGCGATATAAGTTTTTATCAAACAGTTGTTTGTCGTTGGCTGCTACAAAGACACGAAGAGAATGGGATTGAACTTTCGGGCTTTGCGTCTTTGCGATTCTTGAGGTAAAAAGCAAATGGAATAACCGATGAAAATGAACCGTGAGATTCGTGGCTTGAGGCGGCGGAATGAGGCTGGGTAAAGTAAACAAGCCGTAAACGCGGCGGTCGGCGGTGAATTGTGCGGGCAGTAAAAAAGTGCAGGGAATTAACGTGGGGGAGGTAGCAGTAAAAAAACAAACCCCACCAGACTTGAAAAATCTGGCGGGGCTCAATATGTTTATTTTCAAAAATTTACTTCCCCAGCACCTCCGCCACCAAATCCGCCGCTTCCTGAAACTCCACCGCGCCCATCACTTTCAGGCCGGATTCATCAATGATTTTTTTGGCGATGTCGGCGTTGGTGCCTTGCAGCCGCACGATGACGGGGACGGGTATGTCGCCGATTTTTTTGTAAGCATCCACCACGCCCTGCGCCACGCGGTCGCAGCGCACGATGCCCCCGAAAATGTTGATGAGAATGGCCTTCACGTTCGGGTCTTTGAGGATGAAACGCATGGCATTTTCCACGCGCTCTGCATCCGCTGTGCCGCCCACGTCAAGGAAGTTAGCGGGTTCGCCGCCGGAGAGTTTTATCAAATCCATGGTGGCCATGGCGAGGCCCGCGCCGTTCACCATGCAGCCCACGTTGCCGTCAAGTTTCACATAGTTAAGGTCATATTCTTGTGCTTCCACGTCGGCGGGGTCTTCCTCGTCTTTGTCGCGCAGGGCTTCGAGGTCTTTGTGGCGGTAAAGTGCATTGTCGTCGAGCGTCACCTTCGAGTCCACCGCGATGATGCGGTCGTCGGAGGTTTTCAGGCAAGGATTTATTTCAAACAAAGTGGCATCCGAACCGACAAACGCGGCGTAGAGTTTTAGTACAAAATCCACCATTTCTTTGAACGCAGGGCCGCTGAGGCCGAGGTTGAACGCCACCTTTTGCGCCTGAAATGGCCGAATGCCGAGCAGCGGATCCACGAACTCGAAGAACACCCGTTCCGGGGTTTCATGCGCCACCTTTTCGATGTCCATGCCGCCGTCTGGCGAATACATGATGACGTTGCCACCGCGTCCCCGGTCGGTCAATATGCTGATATAGAACTCTTTGGGTTCGCCGGGGCCGGGGTAGAAAACATCTTGGGCGACCAGCACCTTGCGCACCAATTTCCCTTCCGCCGAAGTCTGCGGGGTGACGAGGTGCATCCCAATCATTGCACCGGCGAGTTCGCCAGCCTGTTCGGGGCTTTTGGCGAGTTTCACGCCGCCACCTTTGCCGCGCCCACCTGCGTGCACCTGGGCTTTGACCACGCACCAGTCGGAGTTGTAGAGTTCTTTCATTTTTTTAGCGGCCTCCACCGCCTCTGCCGCGCTATATGCGACGATACCTTCTTGGATTTTGACGCCGAAGGATTTGAGCAGTTCTTTTCCCTGGTATTCGTGAAGATTCATTCTCGAAATGATGAATTATGAACGATAAATGTGAGATGTAAAAACGGATGGCCAAAAGTAAGGTGATTTCATTGCTGCGTCCGTTTGGCTCGGTGTTTTTTGGGAAATATAAAAGAATGTCTCCCAGTAGCCATTATTTGTAAAATCTGTGACTTTTCGGAATAATTATTGTCGGTGAAAATACTT
This sequence comes from uncultured Saprospiraceae bacterium, assembly GCA_964481485.1. Lineage (GTDB taxonomy): Bacteria > Bacteroidota > Bacteroidia > Chitinophagales > Saprospiraceae > M3007. The sequence continues at coordinate 31,320 of CAYZVM010000012.1, forward strand.
TGGCGCAGGTTTGAACGACGCCTTTACACGTTTCACCAAATTTCAATCATCGCAAGGTTATGCTTACAAAATTGAATCTCGACCGTCATTTCCTCTTTTTGCACGGGGAAAGACTTGCTGTTTTCACAGAAAGAATCCTGCGCAACACGCAGCAAAACCCCAATATGCCCAAACCAGAAATGCTCTGGGAAGATTTGAAAGCCGCTTGCGAAGCACTCCGGCAAACGCTCGAAGACCCAACTTTGAAGCGGAAAGACCGCACCGACGCTATTCGGGAAAAAGAAGCACCGGTGTTGGTGGCGCTCAATCGCATGGCCGATTATGTGGAACAAGCCGCGCCCTATAAATCCGACGTGTTCACTACCGGTTTCCGCCCGCAAACAGAACACCGCAAACTCGTGCAAACGGTGCGGCGGCGGCGTATGTCGGCTCGGCTGGAGCAATTGGAAGAAGTAGCATAAACTGGTGATTGGTTGGATTGGTGATTGGTCGGATTGGGTATATCGTACCAGTCAACCAATCACCAATCCAACCAATCACCGAATCGCAACGCCTTCATCGTCAATCAATTTGCCGTGCTGGATGCGGACGATACGCGCCGGGAAATTTTGTAAAATACGATAATCGTGGGTGGCGCAAAGGACGGCGGTGTTGTGTTGTTTGGCGAGATTGCGCATCAGCACCAGCACATCGTCGCTGGTTTCGGGGTCGAGGTTGCCGGTGGGTTCGTCGGCGATGAGGAGCGCGGGTTTGTTGAGCAGGGCGCGGGCGATGACGACGCGCTGCTGTTCGCCACCGGAGAGTTCGTAGGGCATGGAAAAACGTTTGGGGAGCAGATTGGTGCCAGTCAGCACTTCGGTCACGCGGTCTGTCATTTCTACTAAGTCGGTCCAGCCAGTGGCGCGAAGCACAAAGAGGAGGTTGTCCTCTACATTCCTATCAGTCAATAAGTTGAAATCCTGAAAAACGATGCCCAACTTGCGGCGCAGCAAGTGGATATCTTTGCGCGTGAGGGTTCGCAAATCAAGCCCTGCCACCTCTCCAAAACCTTTTTCCAATGGCAACGCGCCGTACAGCACCTTGAGCAGACTGGTTTTGCCGCTGCCGGTTTTGCCGATTAGGTAGGTGAATTCCCCTTCTCCGATGGTTAGGTTGATATTTTCCAGCACGACTTTGCCATCTTGTTGGCGGATATCGGCGTTGGAAAGTTTGACGATGTGGGACATAGAATCGGTTAATTGATGATGTGGTTATTTGGTTAATTGACGATGTGGTTATTGGGTTAATTGTTGCGGGGCGAAATTCTGGTTTTTCTACAAATCGCTGAGACCCAAAACGTCTTTCATCCCGAAAACGCCTTTTTTACCAGATAGCCATTTTGCCGCCAAAATCGCGCCGTTTGCAAATCCCATTCGCGAATGTGCGCGGTGCTCGATGGTGATTTCGTCCACGGGGCTTTCCCATTTTACGATATGAGTGCCCGGCACTTCGCCCTCGCGGATGGCCGTGACGGGGATTTCGCCCGGCTGCGGCAAATTGGGCGTCAATACCCAGCCGGAAGTGCGCCCCACTCGCTCCATGATTTCATTGATGAGCGTCAAGGCCGTGCCGCTCGGCGCATCAAGTTTGTGGATGTGGTGAATCTCCGTGACGGCGGCGGCGTATTCTGCCCGCTCGTTCATCAGTTTTGACAAATAAGCATTAAGGGCAAAAAACAGGTTGACCCCCACACTGAAATTGGAAGTCCACAACAACGCGCCACCGTTTTTTTTGCAAAAATCCTCTGCCTCGGGAAGTTGGTGCAGCCAGCCGGTGGTGCCGCTCACGACGGGGACATTGGCTCGTAGGCAGTCCATCACGTTTTCAAAAGCGGCCTCCGGACGGGTAAACTCAATGGCAACATCGGCCTGCCGCAGTAGTTCGGGCGTGGCGTCTGCGCGGTTTTCGTGGTCAATTCGCCAAGCGATTTCGATGCCGTGTTCGGGCGCGAGCGACTCGATGGCGTGTCCCATTTTTCCGTATCCAAAAAGGCCGATTTTGAGCATGAGCATTGATTTCGAGTGAAGGCACGACTTGAAGTCGAGCCTTCACTTGTTATTTGATTTTCAACAACTTAACAGTCTGAATTATTTGCCCGCCACGCTCCAAGTGTGCGAAGTAAATGCCGGGTTCGAGCCTGCCGCCAAATTCCACGGTTCCGATTTTTTCTTCCAATTCTATTTTTTCAAAAACCTGCCCCAACGTGTTCACGACGGTGAGCGTGTAGCCGTTTGGCTCGGGCAATTTGTAGTCCAACGTCGTTTGGTCGTGGAACGGATTTTCCCGCGTGTTCAAAAAATCGTTCCCTTTTAATTTGCCGCCTTCGCGCTTGTATTCTGTGTAAATGGGGAGCACAAGCACCGAATCGGTCACCAATTTTTGTTGGTAGAGCGCCACCTGCCCCATGCCATCGGCTCCCGCAACCACGGAATATTCGCCCGGCACCACCCCGCTGATGATGAATTGGCCGTCGCCGTCCGTCGTGGCAGAATAGTCGTCCGCAATGCCAAAAAGAAAAACGTTAGCGTCGGGGATCGGGTTGAGATTGGACGACTCCACGACCTGACCACTGACGGTCAGGCTGCCAAACGGAAACAGCGCGACATCGAGCAGCCGCACTTTGCCACTTTCCATCAGCACCTCGGTGTCCACCGTTTGGTAGCCAGTCTTGCTGACCCGGACGGTGAAAAGCCCCGTCTCCACTTGCCCCATTTTGTAGTAACCTGCGGGGCTGCTGAACTCTTGCGTGGCTGTGCCGAGCAATTCGATTTTTGCGTTGCTGATCGGGAGGCCCGTCACTCCATCGGTGATTTGACCTTCCAAATAACAGGCGCGGACGTAGTTGGGCGTGATGACCCAAAGCTCGCCGTCGCTCGTGCCTTCTGCCGAAATATTGGAAGCAATAATCGTCCCCGACGGGAAATTCGGATGCACCCCCCAACAGCCGCTGGAGCCGCCACCGCTGCCGGTGTAGGTGTCATAATTGCCTACCTGCACGAGGTTGTCGGGTCGGGAAATATCCACGATGGTGAAGCCGTCTTTGTACCACGACGTGATGGCCCAGTTGCCCCGGATATGGGTGTTGTGCACCATCGAATTGCTGCCGGGGTTGCTCTGGATTTTGTCGAGCAATTGGATATCGGTCGGGTCGGAAATGTCGTAAGCCGCTAAAAACGAGTTGTTTACTTCGTCGGTAGTGAAGATGGTGCGGCGGTTTTCGGAGAGCCAGGTATTGTGGGTGAACAGGTTGGGAGTGTTTTGGGTGCTGATGAGTTCCGGGGCGGTTTTGTTGGCCATGTTCACCACCGAAAACATACCAGCGTAAATATGCCCGGCATACATCGTGTCGTTGTCCACATAACCGTCGTGGACGTACCCGAGCGCGTCGAATTTGCCCGCGTAAGTCGGATTATACGGGTCGGGGTTTAGGTTGAAAATTTTCACGCCACCGGAAAAAAGGTTGCCGCCGTAGGCGTACAAAAATCCTTTTGTCGTGTCAATGTGCAAAGCGTGGATGCGGTCCAATTGGTTGAGAATCGCGCCGTCACCTTTATAGTACTTATGGCTCAAATTGGGCGAGGGAAGGCCGCTCAAATTCACAATCTGGATGCCTTGCCCACCTTCGGAGACGATATATGCGTAGTGCCCGTAGGTTTTGATTTCTTTCCAGAGGTTGTTAGGGCCGGGTATTTGGACGATTTGTTGGGGCGCGTCGGGGTTGGTGATGTCCACGATAATCAACCCTTGGCGACCACCCAAAAGTGCGTATTCTTTCTCGCCGGCCACATATCCCCACACGTTGGCGAGGCTCTGGCCGGGGTATGTGATTTTCGAGCGGAAAGTCGTATTCAGGTTTTGGGCAGAAGCCGAAAAGGCCACAAGCAGCAGGAAGGGCAGGAGTAGTTTTTGCATTTTTATCGGTTTGTGTTTTTTTTGACAGGATTCAGAAGGATTTCAGGATGTTAGCGCACATGCCACAATCTTATCAGTAAGCCACGCAAAACTACATCGGAAAAAACGCATCTTCCACATGGCGGATTTCCAGCACTTTGTCGCCTTTGAGCAACACCGCCACAATGTCGAACCGAATCTCCCAATCGTAGCCGATGCGTTCCATATAAATCCCGGCGGTGCGCGCCATGATGTCCTGTTTGCGGGCATCCACTGCCTCCTCCGGCCCACCGAAGCCGTCGCCAGAGCGGGCTTTCACCTCCACGAACACCAGCAGCCGGTCGTGTGCCCACGCCACGAGGTCTATCTCGCCCCGCCCGGCACGCCAGTTGCGCTCCACGATGCGCCAACCTTTCCGTTCGAGGTATTCGGCGGCCACGGATTCGCCGCGTTTTCCGGTTTCGATGTGTTTCGGCATAAAATTGCTCCTGCAAACTACATTGACTTTGAATAAATTAGACAAAAGAAAGTCGAAGTCAAGTGAAGGCCCGGTAGGCTGGGCTATCCAACAATCGCCCTATTTTTCAAAAAGTGAATCGTTTGCTCCATATCGTCATGCAAAACCCGGTCACCTTCTAAACGAGGAACGACCTGCCGGTACGCCGTACATATTTCCTCGATTTGGGGCGACGAGCGCAAAGGCCGCCGGTATCCCAGCGCCTGCATCGCCACCATAAATTCGATAGCCAGCAGCCGTTCGAGGTTCAGCACGATGCGGCGGGCTTTGGTAGCAGCGTTGGCGGCCATGCTGACGTGGTCTTCTTGGCCGTTGCAACTGATGATGCTGTCCACCGACGCGGGCGAGCAGAGCATTTTGTTTTGATTGACGATGGCCGCCGCCGTGTATTGTGCAATCATCATCCCAGAGTGCAGACCGGGTTGGTCTGTCAGGAACGGTGGCAGATTGCGCTGACCACCAATCAGTTGGTACACGCGGCGTTCGGAAATGCTGCCCAATTCCGCGAGCGCGATGCCGAGATAATCAAGCGGCAAAGCGAGCGGCTGCGCATGGAAATTGCCGCCGGAGAGAATCAAATCATCGTCGGGAAAAATGCTTGGGTTGTCCGTCACCGAGTTGATTTCGGTCGTCACCATTTTTTCAATATGGGCAATCGCATCGCGGCTCGCGCCATGTACTTGTGGCACACAGCGGAAGGCATAAGGGTCTTGCACGTCCGTTTTTTCTGAAAATGCTATCTCGCTGTTTTTCAATAAATTCAATACATTTTCGGCCACAGCCAACTGCCCTTCGTGCGGGCGGATTTGGTGAATGTGCGCATCAAGCGGCGACAATCGGCAGTTGAAAGCATCGTACCCGATGGCGGCGTTCAGGTCGGCGATTTTTGCCAAACGGCGGCTTTCGAGCATGCACCAAACGGCGTAAGCAGCGGAGAATTGGGTGCCGTTCAATAGCGCCAACGCTTCTTTTGCCTTGAATGTAAGGGGCGGCCATTCGTTGAGTTGGAGCACCACGTCGCTGCGCTGGCGGCGGCCTTCGTGCCACACCTCGCCGAGGCCGATAAGCGGCAGGCTGAGGTGCGACAACGGAGCCAAATCGCCCGAAGCGCCGAGCGAGCCAAGCTCGAAGACAACCGGCAGAATATCAGCATTGTAGAAGTCAATGAGACGCTGCACTACCTTTTCGCGCACGGCGGAAAAGCCGTAAGAAAGGCTCTGGATTTTGAGCAAAAGCATGATGCGCACCACCTCGGGCGGCACCGGGTCGCCCGTTCCGGCGGCGTGGCTGACGACGAGATTGTGCTGCAATTGTTCGATGTCGTCGTCCGAAATGCGGATGTTGCACAACGAGCCGAAGCCGGTATTGATGCCGTAAAAAAGGTCGTCGGTGTGGCGCAATTTGTGGTCGAGATACTCGCGGCAATGATGGATGCGGCGGGCGGCTTCTTCGGAGAGCGCCAAAGGCCGTTTTTCGGAAAGGATATTCTCGATGGCCTCCAACGGCAAATGTTCCGGGCTGATGTGGTGGGCAGGGCTGGTGTTCATGTTATTCAATCTTTGATGAAGGCGGGCAAAGGTATCGGTTCGCGTTAAATTCATTTGCCGGACGGTTAAGCGAAGGTTAAAGCCGCCGTGCTTGGCGTACGTTTCTTCAAAAGAAGTTTCTGAAAATGAAGGAGTTAGTTTTCATTTGCCAAATTTTTTTAAAAACAAAAAGCAACTCCGTGGAGCCAACCTTCGTCACAACCCCGCGTTTAGCAGGGAAAACTGCTACTTTTGGCGCAGGAAATTGGGGATTGGGAAATTGGTTGCCATGCTTAAAGCCAGCAATTCAAAACCAGCGCCCCCAAACTTCAACATATCAACTTTTCAACAAATCAACACTACGGTAACCATGATTAAGAAAATCGTTTCGACCGCCCTTTTCGCTTTTGCCCTGACGGCTATCGCTACGGCACAACGCATTGCTTTTGTGGATGTTACGGCAATTCTCGAAAGTCTGCCCGAATACCAAAAAGCACAAGAACAACTTGACCGCACGGCCACCCAATGGCGCCAGGAAATCGCTCAGGAGCAAGACAAAGTGAAGGGTCTTTACAGCAAGTACCAAGCCGAGCAGGTGCTGCTCAGCGAGGACATGAAAAAGCAGCGCGAGGAAGAAATAATGAACAAGGAGAAGGAAGTCCGCGAGATGCAGCGGCAGAAATTCGGCCCGGAAGGTGCGCTGTTCAAAAAGCGCGAAGAACTCGTGAAACCCATCCAAGACAAGGTGTATGCCGCCATTCAAAAGTTTGCGGAGGACAAAGGTTACGAATTCATTTTTGAAAAAGGCAGCGCGTCCGGGATGCTCTACGCCGACAAGCGCAACGACAAAACAGAGGATATCAAAACTGCGCTGAAGAAAGGATAATTTTGCGGCTCCGATGACGAGGGTTGATAAAGATTTATGAACCTTTTTATTTGCGTTCTCACAAACCTTTGCCAACCCTTTTCTACCTTTTTAAACGAACTAACTTATTGAAAATGAACAAAATTTTCGCACTTGCCCTTGGCCTTTTGCTATCATTGGCAACTGAGGGTTTTTCCCAAAAATTTGGCTTTTGCAACTCGGTGGCGCTGCTCACCCAACTACCTGAGGTGAAGGCTGCCGACAGCGATTTGCAGGCTTTCCAAACACAACTGACCAAGAAAGGGCAGGAGCGCGTGAAAGCCCTCCAAGATGCAGCCGCTGAGTTGGAACGCAAAAAAGAGGCTGGCACCGTCTCCCCAAAGGATTACGATGCGCAATTCGCCAAACTGAAAGAAGAGGAAGAAAGCATCGCCAAATATGAACAGGAGGTGTACCAAAAACTCACCCAGAAACGGGAGGAACTTTACAAGCCGCTGCTCGACAAAGTGAATAAAGCGATGGCGGATGTGGCTACCGAAAACGGCTTCTCGCTCGTGTTCGATCTCAGTTCCCAAATCCTACTTTTTGCCCACGAATCGCTTGATGTGACGACTTTGGTCAAGACCAAATTGGGGATTTGAGGGATGGTTTAGAAGGGGTTTAGATGGTTTAGATGGTTTAGAAAAAAAATGAGGCCGCATTGGGAATTGCCCAGTGCGGCCTCATCATTTTATGCCTATGTCCCCCCTCTAAAAATTCTAAACCATCTAAACCTCTCCTAAACCATCCTTAAACTTTCCTGCTCATATTCGCCACCTCAATCATCTTGTCCTCCACGTCGCGCACGAGTTCGTTGAAATGAGCGGAGTGTTTTACTTCGAGGTTGCGGTTGAACGGCAAATCCACCGTGACATGGTGAACAAAACGCCCCGGATTGGCGGCCATAATATAAATGTCGTCGCCGAGATACACAGCCTCCTCGATGTCGTGGGTGACGAACACGATGGTCGGCTGGAATTTAAGCCACACATCTTCGAGCATATCCTGCATTTGCAGCCGTGTGTTGATGTCGAGTGCGCCGAAGGGTTCGTCCATGAGCAAGATTTCGGGGCTGGCCATGAGGCTGCGGGCGATGGCGACGCGTTGCAATTGCCCGCCGGAGAGGGTAGGGTAGGTGGCGTATTTGTTTTCATGCCCGGCGAGGCCGACGAGTTCTATCATTTCTTGGGCGCGGCGTTTCCGTTCTTTTTCTTCAACGCCTTGAAAATCAAGCCCCAGCGCCACGTTCTCCAGCACCGTAAGCCAAGGCAGCGAAGAATATTGCTGGAACACCATGCCCGCCCGGATGCCCGATTCGCGCACGGGTTTGTCGCGGAGCAGCACCGTGCCGCCGGAGGGTGTTTGCAGCCCGGCGATATAGCGCAGGAGGGTGCTTTTGCCACAGCCCGACGCGCCGAGGATAATGACAAATTGCCCTTGCGCGGGTTTGTCTTCCACGAGGAAATTCACGTCTTTTATGATGAAATCCTTGCCGCCGGTGTAGGTCTGGCTGACGTTTTTGAATTCGATGATGTTGGGGAGGCCGGTGTCTTTGATGTGGAGCATGGTGCAACTATTTGAAAATCAAACCCGTTGCGAGGCCAAAATTGGTGAGTCGCCGATTGAGCGCCACATCTTTTGCTATGCCTTGCAATGCAATTTGATAGGAAGGCTGAATAAAAAGAGACAGCGCGGGAGTCAGTTGGCCTCGCCATCCCAGACCCGCCGTCAGGATACCGTTCACTTGTCGGAATTCGGCAGATTCGTCGGTACGGGTTGATTTTTTCTTGTCGCCGTTTTCGTACCATCTGATTTCTACTACATCATCGGCAAGGTTGAGCCAAAGACTCGGGCCAGCGACTGCGTACAATTTCCATTTTGCCCGATTGACAAAAACCCAGTCGAGCAAGAGAGGTATTTCGAGTGCCGTTTTTCGGTAAATGTATTGGATAGATTCGGGACCTGGTTCGGGCGTTCCGGGAGATAAATCTTGCTTGTGAGTTGCGTAGCCCGTGTTGATATAATTTACACCTGCCGATGCACCCCACCTTCGCCCCAATGGCATTCGCACGAACGGCCCAGCCGAATAAGATAACTTGCTCGTCTCGATGTTGCGATAAACATCATGAACGAATCCTTCTCCTACGATGATGGCGCTGGAAATATTCGGGTACAAGTTGATGCCAACCTCGAAGCGCGACTGGGCAACTGCGTTTTTAAGTAGAAATAAAATGGTAACGAGAAGGAGTGTTTTTTTCATTGGATAATGCCAAAGAGTTGTTGAAATGCGAGTTACTGGCTCTTTGCTGACAAAACGGGTTTAAGCCGATTGCAACCCCCGCCACAACTTCAATTCCCCCATCACAATCAACCCGATCGCCGCCAAAGTAACCAATCCTGCTCCTTGCAGCAACATCCCGGCAGGTATGGCCACAAACACCGGCAGCAGCACCGACAGCGCAAATACGCCCAACACGATGAAAATACCCATTTGCACTTCTTTGAGGCCGTCGGCTTTGGTTTTGTAGTATTTGTGCGGAAACAGCCTTTTGTCCAAATACACAAACAGCCGGTCTTGCAGGATGCCGATGACGATGATGAGCAGCAGCACGGCAAACACCTTGTCCGTCTTGTCGCGCCGCGCCAGCCAATAAATGAGCGAACCGAGGCCGCCCGTGTTGTTCAGAATTTCGGCGATGATGATATACGTCCACGAAATGGCTGTCAGCACCCGCAAGTCTTCCATGAATTTTGAAAAAACAGAGGGCAGATACACCGAGCGCAACGTCTGCCAACTGTTAGCGCCGAGTGTGTAACTCGTCTGGATATGCACGTCCTCCACCCCGCTGATGCGTTGCACGATGACCGGAATCATATAAACCAGGATGCCGAATGCCAGAAAAGCCACCTTCATCCCGTCGCCGAGGCCAAACCACAAAATGAACAGCCCCGTAAGTGCCGAAATCGGCAGGTAGCGCGTGGCGTCCACCGGGTTGGCGAACAAACCACGAAATAGCGGGACGAACCCAATCAGCCCGCCGATGAGCAGTGAGAACAAAATCGCCCAGAAGTAACCCTTGAGATTCAGCCAGATAGAATGAAAAGTATGGCCACCGAGGTTGTCCTCTTCCACGAGATTCGGGTAAGCCTGTACCACCTGAACCGGCGTGGGCAGTATTTTGTAGATTTTTCCCACCTCTTTCGCATTGGCAAAACGGATACTGTCCTCCCGGAGCAGCGAGTCGCGGTTGAGGTGTTGGAGCGCCGGGTCGTCGAGGCTGGGGGCGCTGTAGTCAAGGGCCGGCACAGCGAGCATTTCGGCGAGCAGCCACCACAGGCCGATGAGCAATACCGCGCCAGTGATGCCCAAAAAGATACTTTGATTGCGAGTAAGTTGTCCTCGAAGGTCGAACATGAGGAAGTTATTTTCTTCTTAAAACGGCGGTAAAAATACACGTTCGAGCGGCATATTGCCATTCAGAAATTGTCATTGAAGTTATTGCGAAAAAACGTAAATTGGAAAGGTGTTTGTAGGACGATGAAAGGGAGCTTTGTGGAAACGCTGGTTTTCTTGTAAGTTTGCCAGAATTTTCCCCTAATCCAGCGTGAATCCCGCAATGTCGGTAATGACGAAATGACCGAATCAACAAACGCATTTGTCCCATGTGCCGATTGACCAGATTTACTTTCTTTTTGGCGCTCCTCTGCGTGGGCGAAGCAGCATATTGCCAAAACATAGCGGTGGCCGACACGTTCAACACGCGCATGACGTTGCTCACACAACTCTCGCAGTCAGCCAATTATGAACAGGCGCAAGTAGAAGCAGAAGGGCTTCGCGCATTTTTGAAGCGCCACCAAATGCCCATCACGCCAAAGGCACTCACGCTCATTTCGGGGATTTACAAAGCCAATTCCGACGACCGCAGCGCCACCCGTTTGCTGTCCGATGCAGAACTTGATGCCCGCAAAGACCCCAACCCAGTGACCAAAGCGGCATTGCTCAATGTCCTTGTGGACGAATGTCGTCGTTGGGATTTGCCCGACCAAGCACTCACCTGCCAACAAATGCTGACCATCGCCCAAGATTCCATTGCTGTCCGAAAGCGGCGTGCTGAGACGCTCAGCATGCAGCAAAAAATGGACTCCATAGTAAGCTTGCGCCAGCAAGAACTTGCCGAGCAATCCAAGTTTTTTCACCTTGAAAAAGACAAAGCCCTGATGATAGGCGGTGTTGGGACACTCATATTTCTTGCATTGCTTTTTTCCAATTTCCGCATGAACGACCGCTGGCGCAAGTTGTTGGAAAAGAAAGAATTGGAGTGGGATATGTTGCGCACCAACATACAGCGCGAAGCCGAAGAAAACGCTATCACACAGGCCGTCGAAGCAGCAGAATCGTCGCAGACAGGGGTGGTGACCGCTCCTCCGCCCGACCCGTATATGCTATACCAAGGGTCAAAGCCAGAACAAATTTGCTTGCTCATAGAGCCAAATCGCCAAGTGGTACTCTACATGAAATCGCTCTTGTCCGACCGTTTTCAAATCGAGACCGCAGCCACGCCCAACGAAGGCTTGCAAATGGCCAACGAACTCCTGCCCGACCTCGTGGTGTGCGACGCCATTCTGAACGGCCGCACGGGCATCGAAATAGCCCGGCAAATCAAACTCTCCGAGCGCACCAACCACATCCCGGTAGTGCTACTCACCGACAAATTTGGCAACGACGGCAAGCTCGACGCGCTCCGCGCCGGGGCTGAGGCGTGGTTTACCCGCCCGGTCATTGACGATGAGTTCGATGCTTCGGTGCAGCGCTTGCTCGATGCCCGCAAAGTAAAACACGAACAGTTCAACCGCTTTCTGCAGCTCTATTTCACGGATGCCCGCACCCAATTGGACGACCCATTTCTCATCCGTTCGGTGCAGATGATAGAACAAAATCTCGCCGACCCCGATTTTATGGCCGACGACATCGCCCGCAAACTGCAACTGACTAAAACACACTATGTCAAGAAGTTGAAAGTGCTGACGGGCAAAGAACCGGTACAACTCATCCGCGAAATGCGACTCGAAAAGGCAAAAACCCTGCTCGAAAAACGCGCGGGCACACCACAGGCCATTTCGGAATTGGTGGGTTTCACCAGCCCCGGCACGTTCTCGCTGGCATTCAAAGAATACTTCGGCGAAAACACCTTGCTGCTCCATATGCCGCCGCGACAGTTGCCGTAACGCCGACAGCCTATCGGCGTTACAACGACCCATGGAAAAGCACCCACTTTTTTTCATCGCCCTGCTCCCGCCCGAAGATTTGCAGCGCGAAATCACGGCGTTCAAAAACCACATCGCCGATACATGGGGCGCTCGCCATGCTTTGAAAAGCCCGCCACACATCACGCTCCAACCGCCATTTGCCTGGCCCGAAGATGCACTTGTCGCACTGAAAAAATGCCTCTCCGATTTTGCTGCCCAGCAAACGCCGTTCTCAATTGACATCCAAAATTTTGATGCGTTCCCGCCCCGCGTCATTTTTGTCAAACCTTTGAAAAACAGGTTTTTAGGACAAATTTTTCAAAACCTGTCCATGGCGCTCAAACGGGATTCGGGCTTCGATGACCCGCGCAACCGGCGACCTTTCCACCCGCACATCACCATCGCACACCGCGATTTGGCGGAGCGAGATTTTCCCAGCGTGTGGGCGTTTGTTCAGGAAAAAAATTTTGAAAGAAAATTTGAAGCAGACACACTCACACTGCTGCGCAACGTGCAGGGCAAATGGGTAATAGAAACACAGTTTCCGTTTTTAAAAAAGTAGCGCCAGCCTTTTGTTGACTGTCCGTTTCGATAATATAGGTTGGCGTTGCCTACCGCAGTCTTCCCAGCACATCCTTCATGCGCCGAATCGCTTCCCGCAACTGCGCCTCCGAAGCCGCATAACTCAACCGGAAACAGTTGGGGTCGCCAAATGCTGAGCCGGATACGAGGCCGACATAGGCATGGGACATGACGTAATCGCAGAAATCGTCCGCGTCTTTGATAGTCGTGTGGCCGTCTGTTTTTCCAAAATAAGCAGTCACGTCGGGGAACACATAAAATGCACCGTCGGGGTGATTGGTCTTGATGCCGGGTATTTCTTCGAGCATCGAAAGCACGATGTCGCGGCGTTCGCGGAAGGCTTCGCGCATGATTTCGGTGGGGCCGAGGTCGCCCATAAGCGCCACTGCGCCAGCCTTTTGGCCGAACGAAGATGCGCCGCTCGTCACTTGCCCTTGGATTTTGGCGCAAGCATCGGCGAGGTATTTTGGTGCGCCCATATAGCCCAGCCGCCAGCCCGTCATGGCAAAACCTTTGGCGAAGCCGTTGATGGTAATGGTGCGGTCTTTCACATTGGGGAACGAGCCGATGCTGACGTGCTCGTGCGTAAAATTGATGTACTCATAAATCTCGTCGCTCACAATGAGGACGTGTTCGTGCGGCGCGATGGCATCCGCGTATGCTTGCAGTTCCTCGCGGTCAAACACGGTGCCGGTGGGGTTGCAAGGCGAAGAGAACAGCACAAATTTGGTGCGCTCGGTGATGGCATCCGCGATTTGCTGCGGCGTGGGTTTGAAATCCCGCTCTACGCCCGCGTACACCGGCACCGGCACCCCGCCGGAGAGTTTCACGATTTCCCAATAAGAGACCCAATAGGGAGCGAGTACCACCACTTCGTCGCCGGGATTGAGCAGGGATTGGCAGAGGTTATAGACGGTCTGTTTGGCTCCGTTGCTCACCACGATTTGTTCGGGGCGGTAGTCCAAGTTGTTGTCCCGCTTGAATTTTTCGCTGATGGCTTTGGTCAGTTCGGGCAAACCCGCGACGGGCGTATATTTGGTGTAGCCGTCTTTGAGGGCTTGGTAAGCTGCTTCTTTGATATGGTCGGGCGTGTCGAAATCCGGCTCGCCGAGGCTGAGGCTGATGACATCGTGGCCGAGGGCGCGGAGTTCGCGGGCCATGCGCGCCATTTTGAGGGTTTCGGATTCGGCGAGGTGCAGGACGCGCTCGGAGAGGATGCTTTGTTGCGTTGTGGCAGTCATTTTGTCGGACAGGATTTGCGTGATGGACAGGACGGCGGCTGTTGATTTTGTCAGTTTAAAACCGGGCGCGAAGGTAGGGAGAAATGGCAAATGACTGCTTTGCCGCCGAATAGCAGTTTTATGGAATGCAATATTTGAGCGCGAGAGGAAAAACGCCGAATTTCAGTCGCACAGATGAAACGCTTTTTGGCAGGTAATGATTTGCCACTAAAACCTCCATTTTCGCGCAGCGAGAGAAAAAATTGCCGGAGACTTGGCGCGGGTGTCCGATTTGTTCCAATTTTGTACCGCCCTTTTCGGGGCGCGAACAAATCGAAACATTCATTTCACCAAACTAAGAGAATTCTCCACATGGCACGATTGACCACTTTTTCCCGATTGCTGATTACCCTCGCCATCGTCGCCGCCGTCTTTTTCGGCGTGCGCTATTTTTTCCCCGGCATCATCGGTGGCGGCACAGATGTCGGCAACCCGGTGACGACCGAACAGCCCACAGCACCCACTGGCGACAACGCCAGCACCAGTTCCACTTGGGGCAAACAGAGCGGCCAATTCACCCCAGCACCGTTCAATTTCACGGCCCCCACCCCGTCGGGCGGCAAACTTAAAGGCGTGGTGGAGTTGGGTGCCACGGGCTTCAACTCTTTCATTATCAGGGTGGACAACCAGAAAAACTGGAAACTTGAAAAGGCCGAATTCGGCGTGAGCCTCGTGAAAGAAAACTTGGCGACCGATGAGGACATCAAAAGTGGCCTGAAACGTTTTATCGCCGATATGACCAGTTTTGGCGTGGGCGCGCGCGACATCCATTTCGTCATCAGTTCGGGTGCAAAAAAGGAGGCGGTGACACAACAAATCAGCGCGGCCCTCAAAGGCATGGGCTATTTCGTGAACGAAGTAACGCCACAGCAGGAGGCCAAACTTGCCCTGCGTGCCGCCCTGCCCAAAGCATTTGAAAGCAAGGCGTTTGTGGTGGACATCGGCTCCGGCAACACCAAAATATCGTGGCTGCCAAACGGCGCGCTCGAATCTTACGGCGCGAAATATTATCAGGACAATACAAGCGACGCTGGTGCTTTTCAAGATGCCAAAAGCAAAGCCAGTCAAGTGCCGTCCAACCTGCGCGGCACCTGCTTCATCATCGGCGGCGTGCCGTACGAGCTGGCAAAACAGCACCGCAACGGCAAAGAACGCTACACGGTGCTGAAAGCTCCTGCCGACTACACGCCCGACGGCGCCAAGCAAAAATCAGGGTTGAATATCTATACGGCGATTGCCGAGGCCACTGGCTGCAAACAGTTCGTGTTTGACTGGGACGCAAACTTCACGATTGGATTTTTGCTGAACCTGTAAGATTCAAAAATGGCTTTTTTACATCGGGGCGACACGCGGTTTTGAAAACCGTTTGTCGCCTCGTTGTATTTGTAGGAATCTCAATTGCAGGAAATTATTTTCTCGATTTCAGCCGGAGTATCATCCCCATGAACGGAGCAGCGGATGCGGGATTGGGCAGCGGAATGGCGGTGTTTTCGTCAAAAATCCATTCGTTTTCGAGGAACCGGAAAGCATAGCCGACGCGGATGCCGACAAACAAATCTTTTTTCCGAATCGCGATGCCGCGCTCCAAACTCAGGCCTATTTCACAGACCAATGGAAATTGGGCAAATCGGCGCTGTTGCACCTCTTGGCTGTATGTGCCGATGCCCGTAGCCGTGCGCGAAGTGTGCAAGGTTTGGTAACTGATGCCGAGGCCGGTGTAAGGGAATATCTTGGTCAGTCGCTGGCGGTGCAACAAATCGAACAACACACGGGTACGCAGCGCATAATCCCTAAAATTGACCGATTGGCGATCCTCGGCGTTTTGTTTTGAGGTGCCGGAGGTGAACTCCAGCGAGGTTTCCACGAGCCAATGTTTCCAATTGATGGATGATCGAGCGGCTAGTGAGAGGCAAGGGACAGGGGATTCAAGCCCGGGCAGCCCGGCGGCGTCCAAAGCGCGATTGAGTTTTTCAAAATCTAAAAAGGTGAAACGCGCACCCGCGCCGTAGTCCCAATTGCATTGTGGTTTGTAAAAGTCAATGATGAAGGCGGCGGTATCGCGCTGTTGTGCAACGAGCGAAAAAGCAAACAGGAAAAGGAAGGATGTAAAAACGGCTTTTGCCCCCATGTTGAATTTCGATGAATGCAGTGTGTTTATTTTGGTGCGAAAAGTAATACTAATAATTTTGGCAGGTAGGGCTTTAACTTAATTTCAAGTGTTTTGTCCTGAATTGACATGCTTCTCTGGCTAAATCATTTTCAAAAAAACAGTCCGGCGGGATTTTATGGTGTACGGCAACTCTTGTACCAAATTCGATGCCGCGGAAAAATTGTGTTTTTCATCGGAGTAGCAGTAGTGCGGCCTCTTTTTGTTCCAATGGCAGCGCTGCTACCCGTTGGCCGACAATTTTTCCCAGACGCATCCCTTCCTCGCAGTCCATGCGAAAATGTACCCCCAGCAACACGCGCGAGGCCGCATTTTCCTGCGACATTTCCTCAAACGAATGGTAAGTGCGCGGCTTGCCCACAAACTCTTGGCGGGTCTCATGGGTGCGGTCGGTGAGGGAGAACTTTTTGCCCAATTGGGCGCTCAGTACCTCGGCAGCGGCAGCCCCGAACGCGGAGTGGCCGGAGGGATAGGCCGGAAACGGTGGGTTTTCGTGCAGCGGCGACCAATCGGGGTTTATCACGCGCTGGATATAGCTGCCCGGGCGTTCCAAATTATACTGGTATTTGCCGCGCCAAGTCAGGATGCCAGCATCGCACAGGGCCATAGCGACTTTCAAATATGTTTCTATCACATTCGGAAAGGGAGGTCGCGCGTCGGCCATTGCTTGATTGGTAATGGCAATCCAGCGACCGGCAGGGGTGAGAGTCAGCCCCGGCAGGTCGTCGCTCCAGAGTTCGGCAATCCAGCGATTTTCACGCGACAGGGGCTGCGACAATGAGTACACCTCCACCGCCCCGGTATGGAATGCGGAGCCGGGCGTTTCGTCAAAATCAATCGGAGCCTTTATTTCCACCTCTTTGGGCTGCACGACGAATGCCCGGGTGTTGCCCCAGTTGGGCAGCAACGCCGGGAGCGGGTGCGTGTTGTCGGGTTGCCAGCAGCCCGCACAAACAGGTGGCACATAGTCGCGGTCGTAATTGGACAAAAACGCATCATGTCCTTCTACGTCGGTAGCCGACCATTTCCATACTGCCTTGCTCACGGCTTTGCCATAGGCGACGGATTTTTCAATTTTTTGAATGCCGATTTTTTTGTCAAAAGAATGTGCGTGTTTGGCTTCGAGCCTATCTATTTTTTCTTTCAATTTTTTTGGAGCGGTTGGGAAAAAATCGCGAAGTCCCTGGGCATAAGCGATATTGAGCGCGGCAGGGAGATAAAACTGTGCGGCAGGTATCGGGGGCTGCGCTATGGAATAGCCGGGCAAAAAGTGCTCGAGGGAGGCATAACCCTCCAAATTTGGCA
>CAYZVM010000013.1:0-48049 GCA_964481485.1 uncultured Saprospiraceae bacterium
TCGGCATTTTGTGCCACAAGATTTTTGGCCCCGGGCGCAGCGAAAAACACGGGTCTGAAGTGTCAATCGAGTCGTTTCCCAACAAATTTCCCGCAATCACAGCCGCGTAATAAATGCTGTCAAAATCCATAATTCCCGGCAAAAAAGGAAAATAGAGCGAGTCGGAATATTGCACCACGCTGCCCATTGGGTCGGCGGGATTTGAAAAAAGGACAAATCGGATGGTGTCGTTCGGCTCGAGGTTTTGGTTTCCAAAATGAGTGATGCCGACCGTTTTTGGCCCGCAAACGGTGATGGCGGTGGTGTCCAAACCGCCCGCGTCGGTGGCGCAACAATCGGCGACCGTGACGGCGAAACTCGCCGGCTGGCCCGCGCAACCGCCTTTTTGCGGGGTGACGGTGATTGTCCCGATTTGTGTGCCAGTCACGTTGGCGGCAGCGAAATTGAGCAGCGGCCCGCTGCCCGCCGAGGGCAGCCCGATGGCGGGATTTGAGTTCGTCCAAGTATACGACGCGCCGTTTGTTCCTGAAAAAACCACCAGCACCTGCTCCTCTTCACAGACGCTGACATCGGGCAGCGGAGCCATCACTGGCGCGGGCAACACGTTGATATTGAACAAAAAAGACTGCCCGGCGCAGCCGTCGAGGCTGGGGGTGACGGTGATTTCGGCGGTTTGCGCTGTCGGCCAGTTGGAGGCCGTGAACGAGATGTCGCCCGAGCCGGACGCGCCGAGGCCGATGGCGGGATTCGAGTTTGTCCAGTTGAAAATGCTGCCCGCCGTGCCGTTGAAGCCGATGGAAAATTCCGTCTCGGCGCAGCCGCTCCAGTCGGGCGGGGCGTCCATGGAGGGCAGGGGTTTTATGGTGATTTGGAAAGTTTTGGGCTGGCCGGGGCAGCCGTCCTTGACGGGGGTGACGGTGACAGTAGCGGTCTGCACCCCCGACACGTCCGCGGCAGTGAAAGAGATGTTTCCCGTGCCGGAGGCGTCCAGCCCGACGGCGGGGTTGGAGTTCGACCATTCAAAAGCCGCGCCGGTGGTGCCGCCGAAATTGACGGTGACCGGCGCGCCCGCGCAAGCCGTGACGTTGGCCACGGGGTTGACCATCGGGCGGGGCAACACGCTGATTGTGAACACCTCCGGGTAGCCGGGGCAGGTGCCGCCGGTGGGGGTGACCGTGACGGTGGCTGTCTGCACAGCGGCGACGTTGGCGGCGGTGAAGTTGATGCCGCTGCCCGAGCCGAAGGTGCCGAGGCCGATGGCGGGGTTGGAGTTCGACCAGTTGTGGCCGCTTCCGGTGCCGGAAAAAACCACGCTGACCGGCTCTCCCGCGCACACGGTCAGGTCGGGCAGCGGGTCGAGCATGGGGCCGGGGTTGACGGTGATTTGAAACTCAACGGGCAGGCCCTCGCAGTCGCCGAGGTGCGGGATGACGCTGACGGTGGCGACCTCTGTCTGCGCCACCTGCGCGGCATTGAAGTTAATGTTGCCGCTGCCTACAGCACCTAAACCGACGGCGGTGTTGGAGTTTTCCCAAGTGTAGGTGGTGCCTGCGGGGCCGCTGAACACGACCGACACGGGTGCTCCGGCGCAGACGGTGAGGTCGGGCGGGACGTCCATATCGGGGTGGGGGAGGACGGTGATGGCGAAAAGTTCGCCAATGCCCCTGCATCCGTTTTCCCAAGGACTCACCGATACCGTGCCGCCTACCGGAACGTCAAAAAACCAGTCGTGTATGGCGATAAAGTCAAGGTCGCCGCTGCCCGAGGGGGGAAGGCCGAAAGGATTGTAGGCGTTCCAAACTGTCCAAGTATAAGTTTGGTCTCCCGACCCGGTGAAGTCAACTTGCACTTGTTCTCCGGCGCACACGGTAATACTGGGCGGGTCGTCCATATAGGGTGGAGGCTCGATGTTTAAACAAATAGGTGTGGGGGCGTAACAGGAATTTGTGGGGGTGGCACATAATTCTATCACAGTTGCCGTTCCGGCATTAGCAAACCAATTCAATGCCACTGTTTCACCCGTAGCAGGACCGTCAATATAAACTGAGCCGGGTGGCACAACGACAAGCGTCCACACAAGGTCAGCATCGGAAGAGTTTGGAATTGAATATGCGCTAGGTACATTATTGTTACACAGCCGATCTGACCCTATAATCGAACCAAGTGGTGGACACTGTGCTTTTGATTCTATCCATGCGGTCAAAAATGGCAAAAAGAAGAGCAAATACTTTTGCATTGCATGAAACAGCTTGATTTGATATCAAGATATGATGTAAAAAATTCGACACCCGTGAGATGAAGCCCACGGGTGTCGAAATAAGTTTTAAACTAGGAACAGTGACTCTCCGTAGTAGTACAAGTAGAGTTGGTATGAAAGCACTGCGTCTCGTTCACTCCTATGGCTATCACGATAGGAGTGCTGGCATCAAACCGCACGGTTACGGTAACAGTGCTTGAGCCAACATTTTTGATGCATAGGTTGCCTTCGGGGTCTACACAAACCACTTTCGACTCATTGGCTTCAAATTCTGCCCCTGCCGCACCTGTGTCGCCAGTATTACAGCCACCGCTACAGGTAGTCATGGATTGTGGCAGGTCTCCGCAAAGGTCAAGTGTGGCATCAACATCAGTGGTTATGGAGCAATGGCATTTGTCCATAATGTCGCAATCCCTGAAAACCACTTGTGAATCGGTAAAAGGTTTGGTGGTGATCTGTTCGGCATCGCGCTGGCAGGAGAAGAAGTACATCCCTGCGCTGCTGGCGAAAAGGAGCAAAAAGAGCCGGATAAATCGGTTGGGTTGCATAACTTTGTAACGTTTTTAATTGAACAATAGGGCTTTTGTCGCTTGCGCGCAACGTCGGCGGCATTAGCCCTTTTTCATGTCGTCTTTTGTGCACCAAAGACGTTACAAAAGTATAAGCTATTATTTTCCGAAAATGGGGAATTTTGGGGAAAAATGAGGAATTTTGGGGAGATTATGCCAAATATTCAACTTAACGGGGGGGGGCGGTTCTTTTCTAGGGTCGCCTAGTGCTTCGTACACCTTTTCCACCCAAGCCGGCGACAATGTAACCGAGGGCAGTTCAATATTTCGACGTTTGAGCATTTTCGCAAATGTTTTGCGGTCAACACCGTATTCGCGGGCAAGTACCTTCCGGGTTTTAGACTCCATTTGTTTTGGCGCGTTTTGATAGACAATCAATGGGCAAAAATACCTTTTTACTGGAAGAAGTCAAGCCAGCGGGCAGAGAAATGGACTAATGGCGACAGGCAGCGAAAAGGATTCGGCCCGTGTCCGGTATTTTTTCTTTTTTTGCCATTCAAACAAAAACTGCGCGTATAACACACTACTACACAATGACGCACCCCCTTCCGGTAATCCTGCTCTTTCTCACCCTGCCTGCTGGGGGGGCTTTCTGTCAGACCTACCTGATGAACGGCTCGCCGGTAACTGATTGCAGCGGAACGTTTTACGATTCCGGCGGCCAAGCCGGCAACTACGCCAACAATCAAAATCTGGTGACGACGATTTGTTCTGACGGCAGTTCCGGCACACATATCCGGCTCGATTTTTCTGGCCTCGCGCTCGCGGCGGGCGACGAGATTTGTTTCTACGACGGCCCCAACCCCGCCGCGCCGCTGCTCGCATGCTCCGACGATTATCCGCCCGGTGCGCCGTTTATCATCCAAGCCACTGCTGTGAACGCGAGCGGCTGCCTCACCGTCACGTTCAACTCCAACGCGAGCGGCACGGCTGCCGGTTGGGCGGCGGTGATTTCCTGTGTGCCTTCCTGCCAAACGGTGCTGGCCGATTTGGTCTCGACCAATCCGGCTGCGGTGCCTGCCGACACGGGCTGGATAGACGTTTGCCCCGGCGAGCGCGTGTTTTTCGACGGCGTGGGTCTGTATCCTCAAAACAATTTTGCCTACCCTCAATCCGATTTGACCACCACCTTTGAGTGGAGTTTTGGCGACGGCGATATTTCCTACGGCCCCAATACTTCGCACCGCTACGACAACCCCGGCGGCTATTATGTACAACTTTTTCTCACTGACAATCAAGGATGTAGAAGCACCAATCTCATCAATCAGCGGGTGCGGGTGTCGCCCAGGCCATCGTTCAGCCTGCCCGGTTTGATTGACGACACGATTTGCGCGGGCGACACGATTTATCTGAGCGCCAATGTGGATTCGATGACCAACGGCACCACGTTGCTGATAAACCCCGTGCAATCTGCTTTTGCGGTAGCGGGCAGCCGTTCCGACTCATTGGCTTTGCCCGATGGCACCGGGATTCCTTATGAAACGAGTATTTTTTTCTCCGAATTTTCGCCCGGGCAGGTGTTGACGAATGTCAATGATTTGGTGAGTATTTGTGTCAATATGGAGCATTCGTGGATGCGCGATATCGAAATCAGCATCAGTTGCCCGAACGGGCAAAGCGTCATCTTGCACAATTTCGGCGGCCAAATGGGGTCGGAAGTTTTGCTCGGCATCCCCAACGACAACGATTTGATAAACCCTATCCCCGGCACGGGATTCGACTATTGCTGGACACCCAACGCCACCAATCCGTCGTGGCTCCAATACGCCAACACCGTGCTGCCCGGCGGCGGCGGCACGCTCCCGGCGGGCGATTACAGTTCATTTCAGTCTCTTAACGGGCTCGTGGGTTGTCCGCTCAACGGCGAATGGACTATCACCGTCACCGACCTTTGGCCGGTGGACAATGGCTACATTTTTTCATGGGGCATCACATTCAAAGATGCTTTGTACCCAAATATCGAAACTTTCACGCCGGAGTTTACTTCTTGGAGTTGGGTCAATCACCCCTCGGTTTTCATCTTTTTGCCCGAATTCATCGCCGCTTCCCCACAAAATGGCGGCACGGCAGGTTATGTTTTTTCGGTAAATGACAATTTCGGCTGCACATGGGACACTTTGGTGAGCGTGTCGGTATTGCCGTTCACCCACCCCGATTGCCACAATTGCATGGAAGATTTCGCGCCGCTCGCCGATACTTCCGTGTGCGCTGGCGAACCTGTGCTGCTAAATGCTGCGTCGTTGAGCCAAGATACTTTCGAGGTGCGATTTGAAGCCTACCCCGATTACAGCCTCGGCAACGGCAACCACCCGCACAACAACCCATACACATCGCCCATTGCGGTCAACAGTCTGGGATACAACACGTTGCTCGCTCCTGTCGTGCAAATCACGTCGGTTTGTATAGACATAGAAACGGACTTTGCCGCAGATTTGAACATTTTCCTCCGCGCCCCTGACGGCAAACAATTGGAACTTTCCACCGGCAACGGCGCGGCAGGCGACAACTATAAAATCACTTGTTTTTCGCCTTCGGCAACCATTCCTATTGTCGGAAATGCTGCGCCTTTCAACGGCACCTATATGCCCGAAGGCAATTGGACAAACCTCAACAACGCGCAGGTGGACGGCGATTGGCAACTCGTGGTGTCGGACGGATTTGGTATCAACCAATACGGCAAAGTGAAATGGTGGAGCATCGGTTTTAACTACTTCAACCCCATCACCTACAGCTGGTCGAACGGCGGCTCGCTTTCCTGCGCCAATTGTCCCAATCCGACGGCAACTCCTTTCTTGACAACGACTTACGCGGTCACCGCCACCGACAATTTCAACTGCCAGCACCTCGACGATGCTGTCATCACGATGACCACGCTTTTCCCCGCACCTTCAGATTTGGAAGTCATCAATATGGGCGGCGGCGCGATGACATGGGCCTGGGATGCCGTGCTGGGTGTGAGCAATTATGAGGTCAACGTCAACAACAGCGGATGGCAGCCCGCCAACGGCAACTTGACGCACACCGTAAGCGGCCTTACCGTGGGCGATGCGGTGTTCATACAGGTGCGGGCTGTGGGCGGCGGCCCGACCTGCCCGCCAGATGTCGTTTCGGGCAGCGCCCCGTTTGTCGTGTGCGATTTGAGCGCCGTTTTGAACAATACCTTGCCGACGCTTTGCGCGGGCGAAGCCACGGGTTCGGCTTTTATCTCTGTCAACAATGCGACTCCGCCCGTGCAGTTTTTTCCCAATGGCATGGGGCCTGCTTTTCCCAACGGGGATTTGGTCAATATTTTCCCGGTGGGCAGCCATTTTGTCATTGTCCAAGATTCGCTCAACTGCCGCGACACCGTTTATTTCAACATTTCTGAACCAACGCCGATTGGCCTAACTACTTCTGTCACAAATGTTTTGTGCAACGGCGACCCAAGCGGCACAGCCTCTGCTACCGCGACTGGCGGCACGGGGAATGTCACGTTTGCTTGGCAAAACTGTTTGGGCGGCACGGTCATCAATGGCGCAACCGCCACGGGCCTTTACGCGGGTTGTTACGCCGTCACCGCCACTGACGCGAATGGATGTATTGCCACCGATAGCGTGACGGTGGGCGAGCCAGCAGATTTTGTGTTCATCTCTTCTCAAACACCCGTCAGTTGTTTTGGTGGGCAAGATGGCACAGCTTCCCTTGAAGTGATGGCGGGCGGCACGCTGCCATACG
The DNA here is from genome assembly GCA_964481485.1 of uncultured Saprospiraceae bacterium. GTDB lineage: Bacteria > Bacteroidota > Bacteroidia > Chitinophagales > Saprospiraceae > M3007. Next base: position 6,541 of record CAYZVM010000013.1, read on the forward strand.
GTTTTGTTTGGGACAACGGCGATACTGGCCCAATGGCCGATAATTTGGACGCGGGCTTTCACTTCGTCACCGTCACCGACGGGGCGGGTTGCCAAGCCGCGACTTTTGTGCAAGTGCTTCAACCTCCAATGCTTGTTGTGGACAGCACCGCCTCGAAGGAGACTTCTTGTTTTAACGGAAACAATGGAACGGCCACCGTTTTCCCATCGGGCGGTACGTTTCCGTACACTTATTTGTGGAACGACGCTCAAGCGCAAATCACACAAAAAGCGCAAAATCTGCCGGCAGGAGTTTACACCGTCACCGTGTTTGACGCCAATGGCTGCACCACCCAAGCCACCGTCGAAGTATTCGCGTCGCCGCAGCTAACTATCAGTTTTATCAATGTAACACATGAAAAATGTGCGGGCGACTGCGACGGCGAGGCTACCGTGCAGGCTGCCGGAGGTGCCGGTTTTTATTCCTACCAATGGGATAATCCCTCCATCCCCATCGGCACTCAAACTCCCACCGATCTATGCCCTGGGATTTACATGGTAACCGTGGAAGACATCTTGGGCTGCACCGTCACCGACAAGGTGACCATTGACCCGGCTGTGCCAATTAGCATCCATGTTGACACGATTCCGCCCACCTGTGCGGGTTTGCAGGATGGTTCTGCATTCGCTACTATTTCTGGCGGTGAAATGCCCTATATCGTGCAATGGAGCAATGGCGCCACCGGCCCGGGCATCCAGAATTTGCCTTGCGGCGAATACATATTGACTTTGACGGACAACGCAGGTTGTATCAAAATTGATACAGCCATTCTCCCTTGCCCAACTTTGTTAGAAATATTGAGCATTGTGCCTCAACAAGTTAAATGTTTTGGTGGCACGGACGGCCAAATTACCGTAGCAGCAACAGGCGGCAGCGGGACGCTCTCGTACCAGTGGAACGACCCGAATATGCAGACCAACCCCCTCGCTACAAATTTGCCCGCTGGTACTTACACGGTTATCGTCACGGATGGCAATGGCTGCACCGCCACCGCCACCGCTCAAGTGACACAGCCAGAGCCGTTGGCTGTAATGGCCGAAAAAACGGACGTGAGTTGTTTTGATGGGAGAGATGGCACGGCGACTGCCAATGTCACGGGCGGCACAAAACCCTACACCTACGCATGGAATTGGCTGCCGGGCGACCAGCAACAAATCACCGCGCTGCCCGCTGGCGACTACACAGTGACGGTGATAGATGCCAACGGCTGTACGGGTACGGCCAGCGCGACCGTCGGTCAGCCTGCCACGTCGGTGCAAGTGACCGTGGCACAAACGGGTACTGCTTGTTTTGGAGAAACCAACGGCTCGGCCTCCGCAATGGCATCTGGCGGCAATGGGGAGCCGTTCAACTATTTTTGGAGCAACAGCCAAACGGGGCAGACGGCCACCAACTTGCCCTCCGGCAATATCACCGTGACGGCAACGGACAGCAGGGGTTGTACCGCCGTTCAAAGTATTGAAATCCAACAATTTGAAAACATCAATGTCAATGTCGCATTTGTGCTGCCCACCTGTTTTGGGCGTGCCGACGGGCAGGCTGCCATCAACCTCGTGACGGGTGGTGCGGGCATGGGCGATACAACTTTGTACAACTATCAATGGAGCGTCCCCAACGCGCCCAACTCGATTTATGTGGGCAATTTGGCCGGTGGCCAAAACTATGCTGTCACCGTGACGGACTTGCAAGGTTGCAGTGGCGTCTTTTCGTTTTTCATTGGCCAACCCCCAAAAATAATTGCTAACAAGCTGATTCAGAACGTATCCTGTTTTGGTTTTTCGGACGGTGCTGTGGAAGTGACAGGCATCACGGGCGCCGCCTTGCCGGTCTCTTACAATTGGAGCAATAACCAAACTGGCCCTCTTATCGAAAACCTCCCGGCGGGCGAGTATGTGCTGAACATCCAAGACGCGAAAGGATGTACTCAATCGGATACCGTCGCCGTCACTGAACCAGCGCCGCTCAGTGTGGCATTCGACGTGACACCGCTTGTATGCAGCAACGACAGCAATGCTGTCATCGTAGCCAATGTGCAAGGCGGTACCCCCGAATATGTTTTGCAGTGGAACACGGGCGCTATGAGCGCCCAAATAAACAACCTCGGCCCCGGCATTTATACGCTGAATATTTTGGATGAAAATGGTTGCTTGCATGCTGATACCGTTGTTATTGCGCGACCTGATTCGTTGATGGTGCAAACGGAATTCACTGACCCACAGTGTTTTGGCGGGAAAGACGGGCGCATCCGGCTGCTCGTGAGTGGTGGCCAGCCACCCCTGCGGTACAGCGTGAATGACGGCCCATTTGGCGGCAGCAGCACCTTCATCGGGCTGGGTGCAGGAAATTACACTTTCCGGGTGCGGGACGGCAAAGCTTGTATCACCACAATACCAGCGTCGCTCGGCCAGCCGCCTGCAGTGGGTGTCTCTCTGGGGCTTGATACGACCATTGTGCTGGGCGACAGTATGCTGCTTTCGCCCGAAGTATCCAACGCATTTGGCATGGTGGAGTACGAATGGCGCAGTGCCTTGTTGGAAAATTTGGTTTGTGTGGACACCCCGGAATGCAGCATGATTTGGGCAAAACCTTACCAAACCAATACCTATCGCGTCATCGTGACCGACGAAAACGGCTGTCGGGGCGAGGCGCGAGTGAGAGTCGAGGTCAACAAACCGCGCGGCGTTTTTGTGCCCACCGGATTCTCGCCCAACGGCGATTTGAACAACGACCTTTTGGTGGTGTACGGAAAAAGCCGGCAAATCCGCAATGTGCTGGATTTCAGGGTGTATGACCGCTGGGGCGAACTGGTTTACCAAGACCAAAATTTCAGGGTAAACGACGAGACACGCGGCTGGGACGGCTTGTTCCGGGGCAAAGAATGTGACCCCGGCGTGTTCGTCTGGTATGTGGAGGTCGAATATGAAGACGGATACATCGAGGCCCTGAAAGGGGATGTGACGTTGATTCGATGAGAAAATTTAGGTGGTTTAGGGATGGTTTGGAATGATTTAGGTTTAGACTCAAATCATTGATTTTCAGGGCAAAATATTTTTCCTAAACCATCCTAAACCATCCTAAACCATCCTAAACCATCCTAAACCATCCTAAACCCCTCCTTCACAGCCAATAATTCACCTTCGCCACCAATGCCCGGTTTTTTGGCCCCCAAAATTTGACGGCGTAGTTGTCGGTGTACACCAAGAAAAAGTCGCTCATCGGGCGGAAACGCCATTGCAAACGACTGTTGACATTGAAGTTGTCGGCCTGCGTGTTGTATTGCAGGAAAGTCGTCCACCACAGATTTTTGGCAAAAAACACCTCGACGCGCGGGGTCAGGTTGAACAACTCCACATCGCAATACGGCGCGGGAAAATCCAGCAAACTGAACTCCGCACCCAACCGGATATTGGCTATCGCCCGGATACGCCACGTCAAAGCCACATTTGCGGAGTATTGTTGGCCGTTGTAAAAACCGCCCGCTTCGGCGGAAGCAACCAGAAAAAGGCGTTTGCGATAGTCCGAATTCCACTCCATCCCGGCGGTCATATACTGGTAATGCCCGGCAGGCAACGCAGGGCACTTTTCGAGGTCGTCTTCGTCGTCAAATTTGAACGACACCGGCACGTTCGCCCAATTGGGATTGATGCCGAACGCAAATTGGCTCGTGTTTTTGAAATTCATCGTCACGCCCACTTGGTCGGACATTTCATTGAGCGAGCCATCGGGGTTCAAAACGGTGAAAATTTCGCCGCCGATTTCCGTATAATTCAATCGGCTATTTGCATTTTTTGGAAAAATCTGATAACCGAACTCGTTGTAAATGAAGTTATAGCCGAGGCGGATGGTCGTGTCCAGCACCACATCGTAGTTCTCGATACGCTGCTCAAACCCCAAATCGGCGTGGTAGTTTTCACCCATATACAGCAAGTCGGTGAGCCATCTGAAACGGCGCGTCGCGTATTGGAATCCCGCGTTGCCCCACCAGTTTTTTCCAGAAATCCCGGGTTTGAACGAACGGTGGTTGGTCAGCCACGACTGCCATCTTCCGTTTGTGGAGATGAACAGGATCTCCAAGCCAGCATTCCGGCTGTACCTGTTTTTCATCATTTCTGTTCCGTCAAATTCTTCTCTATCAAGGAAATATCCCGCCACGGTGGTGCGCCCGAACAGGCGGCGGTTCAGGGCCAAGGCGGAAAAATTGCGCGAAGGCTCGTCGCCCTTTTTGCCCGTCTGCATCGTCATCACGCCGATGCGGGTATTGCGGTCGAGATTGCCCGTGAGCCGTAGCCCGCCGAGTATCGGCAGCGGGTTGCCGTCGTCATCCAGCCCAATGCGGCGCGAGAAAAAAGGGCGAATGGGCGGGATACCGAAGTTGCCAAAGAGGTCGGCGTTTTCGAGAAAAAAAGTGCGTTTTTCGGGCAATTGCACATCGAACCGGGTAAGGTTCACCACCTGCTCGTCAATCTCCACTTGCGAGAAATCGGGATTCAAGGTCAAGTCCAAATTCAGCCCGGAACCGATGCCGATTTTAGCATCCAGACCGGCGTTGGGTTTTGTTTTCCAATCTTCTTTTTCCTCGTAATTCTTTGAAAATGAAGTATTCGCGTAAGGAATCAGGTTGTAATTGCCCTTCGTGCGGCGGGGTGGGGTGTCCCACACCAACGAGCCAGCCCAGGCCACATCGTCGGCGTTGAATTGGAACGGCGTCTGCGTCCAAGTGGAATAAACCCCGTTGCTCAGGTCGTTGCGGATAAAATTGATGCCCCAAGTCGTTTGGCCTTCTTTGAAACGAAGGATGCGGAACGGAATGGCGATTTCCGCCGTCCAGCGGTCGGGGTAGGATTTCGTCTCCACGAGCCAAGCATTGTCCCAGTTCAGGTCAGCCCCATCCGAGCCCAAGGAGAGCAAGCCCTCGGACTGCACCCCGACGGCGGTGACGGCGAAAAACCAGCCGTTGTTGGCGGCGTTGGCGGGATCGAGCACGACGGCAAACCCGTCGGAATCCCAATATCCGACATCGCGTTTGAGGCTCTGAATCACATAGTTGGGTGTGCTGTCGCGGCACACGGCGGCGATGTAGAGGAACTTGTCGTCGTAAGCGCAGCGCACCTCGGTCTGTTCGGGTGCGTGGCCGCCGTCGCGGGGCCATTTGAGCCAAAAGTCAGTGGCGAGGGTGGCAGTTTGCCAGACGGATTCGGAAAGTTCGCCGTCCACTTTGATAACTTCGTTGGCGCGGGCAATATTCAAGGAAAAACGGGCTTGGTGTTCGGAGCGGGTATTTTGCGAAAGGGCGGGAGATGGGGGAAAAATGCCCGCCGTCGTCAAGACTATGGCGGGTAAAATGCGACCCGCCGTCGTCAAGACTATGGCGGGTAAAAAGTAGAAAAAGCGCATGAGATTGGGTTGGTTTTGTTCATGTCATAGCGTCGTGGGGATTATGTTGATTTGAGCCGAAACAATTTTTTGAGAAAAAAATTCGCGGCGCGTCAGGGTTTTTTCAACAATCTCGAAATATCAAAACGATGGCGACGCCGAAGCAGCAGGTCGCCAGCACAATTCCGTTCAACGGAACGTTGAACCAATATTTTTTGGCCAAAAACAAGTAAAACAGGCTTGTCAAAAAGGTCAGTGAAAGCAGCGAACCGGACTTTTCCAAAATGTGGAAATATTGGGTGGCGAGGATAATATTGATGATGCCCAAAAAGATAGCGCCGAGGCTATGGCTGCCGTTGAACCCTACCCAGGCTTTCCACATCGTAGTTTTGCGAGTCAGCAAAGGATGGGTACCCTGCATCGCCACCACCGCCTCCGGATTTTTTGCCAAAAACTTATCTGTGAAAAAAGTAAAAAACAGGTGGGCTGAGCCGAGCAAGAAGCAAATCAGCGAACCTGCAATCCAGAGCGTTTGTGCTATCATTTTTTGCGATGTTGGTACCAAAAGGGTATTTGTACCTGCAAAAGCACAAAGAATAAAGAACTTTTCAAAACATTTATTTTCAAAAAATCTTGCCAGAACAAACAAAAAGTAAAAACCATCCTACATTTGTCAAACAAAAAGATTGGCATCATGGACAACACGTTTTACCTCATCATCGGCGGCATCTTGCTGATAATCATCGTGGTACTGCTCCAACGCCGCCCGCTATCGCCCACTATCGCGGTTGGGGAGTTTGTCCCGAAAGAACTGTACGACGCGATGCTTGCCCAAAGCGAAACGCTGCGTGCCAACCTCGCCGCCCATGAGCAGGAACTCCGCGACGCGCTCGCCCAACTTGCCGCCCGCGAGCAGCAGATTTATCATTTGGAAAATACTTTGCAAACCCAGAAAGGGGAAGTGGAGCAATTGCAGGTGAAGTTCAAAACCGAGTTCGAAAACATCGCCAACCGGCTGCTGGAAGAAAAATCCCAGCGATTCACGGCACAAAATGCGCAGCAGTTGCAGACGGTGCTGCACCCGTTGAGAGAAAAAATAAAGGAATTCGAGGAAAACGTGGACCGGAAGTTTTTGGAAGAGACCCGCGAAAAATCGAGCCTGAAAAAAGAACTTGAGCAACTCCACTCGCTCAACCAACAACTTAGCCACGACGCCCACAATCTCGCTTCCGCGCTCAAAGGCCAAAGCAAAACGCAGGGCGACTGGGGCGAGATGCAACTCGAGACGCTGCTCGAACATTCGGGTCTCCAAAAGGGTATCCACTTCCTCACACAAGCCACTTTCCGCGACGACGACGGTGCTGCCAAACGCCCGGATTTTATTATCCAATTGCCTGACAACAAACATCTTGTCGTGGACGCGAAAGTGTCGCTCACGGCCTTCGAGCGGTACTTCAATGCCGACGACCCCAGCCAACGCGACCAACACCTGAAAGCCCACGTCACCAGCCTCCGCAACCACGTCGAAAACCTCAGCCGCACCAATTACCAGATGCTCTACCAAATCAACACGCCCGACTACCTGCTGCTATTTGTCCCGCTCGAAAGTGCCCTCACCGTGGCCGCCCAAGCCGACCCAAAACTCTTCGCCGACGCGCTCGACCGCAACATTGTGCTGGTGACAACAAGTAGCCTGCTTGCCACCATGCGCACCGTCGCCCATCTTTGGAAGCAGGAAAAACAAACCCGCTCCGTGCTCGAAATCGCCCGGCAAAGCGGCCTGCTCTACGACAAATTCGTGGCTTTTGTGGAAGACCTGCGCACCGTCGGCGCACGGCTCGACAACGCCCGCTCGGCCTACGACGACGCGATGAACAAACTCACCACCGCTGCCCGCCCCGGCGACACGCTTATTGGGAAAGCAGAGAAAATCAGGGAATTGGGCGCACGAACCACCAAGTCGCTGCCCCAAGAGTTGTTGTTGGATGAGCAGGAGTTGAAACACATAGGTACATAGAACAAAGTGTAAATTTTATAGAACACAACAGATATTTTATAGAAAAACTCTGTGCTCTCTGTGCCTATGTGTTTCAACTCCTCCTATTTTATTTCAAACACCTGCTCATGGAATAGCGCAAACACCCCGATGCCATTTTCCAAATTGCTGTACGTCGTCACCGGCTCAGCAAATGGGAAATCCTCGGTGTCGGATTTGCGCTGCGCGGAAATGCTCCAGAGGTAATATTCCTCCGTGATCGCCCGTACACTTACATGGAACATAGGGAAATTCGTTTCGTAGATTCTCACGCCAAATTTATAGGCCTCCCCATCAAAAAACTGGTCACTGACGGCGATACCGCCGCCGAATGTCAACTGCGCGTTTGGGTCGTCGGCACTTTCCGGGTATTGTGTGTACACATCATAACGGATGGTATCATAAACGACCGTGCCATCTGGGTAGGTGGTGGAACGAACAACCGGGTAACGCGTGCTGATGCGGATTTCATAAAAGTCTTCCCGTCCCGGCGAGTCTTTCAGAAACACGTCAACAGCCGAAAGTTTGGTGCCATCTGAGTCAATGCCGCCGTTTTGGCGAAAGCGCACTGAATCTACCTGTACGGGTTGCGGCATGGTCTGGCGCCCCATCACCGCCGGAAAATCGGGGTGCGACGCGCGGAGTTCATACGTTTTGCCAGCCTGAAAAAAGCCAAGCTGAACGGGTACGCCATACAGTTCCCTGCTGTCCTGCGACTGACCAAACAGAGGAGTCAGTGTGGCTATTTTTTGGCCTTCCTCGTAGAGTTCTACCAACGCGCCGGGGACAGCCCAGCCGCTGTCTGGCACATTCTCGAGGATACCGTAATTCTGCGAAAGCGAGATGCGGAAATTGGAGTCCAAACTACCGCCAAAGCCGTGCAGCACAAGTTGCTTGTCGTATTCCGGCTGCTCGATGTCGAGTGTTTGGGAGAAAAAATCTTCGGAGCAAGAAGCAAAACCGATGGATATGGAAAGGAAAAAAGCAAGGTTGCGCATGGTTAGAATTTGAAACTGTAATTGAAATAAGGTATGATGGGGAAGAGGCTGATTTGCTTCAACTTGGAAGTTTCTTCGTACTGCCCGTTGATGTATTCATAGTCGGTTTCCAACAGCAGAAAAAACGGATTGCTGCGGTTGTAGGCATTGTACGCCCCGAATGACCATGTGCGCTCGTGGCGTTTTTTCTTTTTCGTAAAATCAATGCCGATGTCGAGCCGGTTGTAAGAGCGATAACGATAATTGTTGCGCACGGGCGTGTGCGTCGTGACGTAGGAATAGTAAAAGTCGCCGCTATTGGGGCCGGGCGTTTTGTATTTGGAAGTGCCGAGTGTGACGGCGTTGCCGGTGGAATAAACCCAGGTGCCAGACACAGAAATTCGCTCGCTGATTTTGTAGGAACCGACTATTTCAAAATCGTGGCGGCGGTCAAATTTATAGGGATAACTCCGCCCGAAATTGATGTCGTCAAATTGGCGGTCGGCCCACGAAAGCGTGTAGCCCACCCAGCCGTTGAATCGGCCTTTCTTTTTTTGGACAAACAATTCGAGGCCATAAGCCGTGCCGTTGCCCTGCGACACGCGGCTTTGCCAGTCGTCGAATTGGAACAAACTCGCGCCCTCGCGGAACGCGATGACGTTTTTCATCTCTTTGTAATAAACCTCGGCGCTAACCTCGTATTCGTTCCGAATGGTTTTGGCCACCCCCAGCGCCGCCTGCCAGCTGTCTTGTGGCTTCACGATTTCCGTCGTGGGCAGCCAAAGGTCGGTCGGCAGGCCAATGGTTTCGTTGGTCAGCAGGTGGATATATTGGCGCATGGTGCTGAACGCGCCTTTGAGCGCCCAACCCCGGTCGAGCAAATAACGTGCGTTGAGGCGGGGCTGGAGGGAAAAATACGGGTTGCTTTTTACCAAAAAACCGGAGAGGTGCAAGCCGTAATTCAGCCGCAGCCGTTCGTTCACTTTCCAATCGTCCTCGGCATAAAGTGCGACCTCGGTGGCGCTCACATTTGGTTGACCCACGACGGCGTTTATGTTGGTGCCGTCGGACGTTTCTTTGATTTGCGTCTCAAAACGCCCCGGATAAAAAGTGTGCACAATGGCGTTCGTGCCAAACTTGACGAGGTGCTGCGGGTTGGGCATAAAGTCAAAATCCACCTTCGCCGCCACGTCGTCAATACCCGAAAAATATTGGAGCGAATAGGCGGATTCTTCAATCAAATTGCCGTTTTCGTATTCTCTATCGCTCGATGCTGCTTTGGTGTTGAACTTGTAGCGGCTGTAAGTCAGCGTCGCGTTGGCAAACAGCCGGGGCGAAAGGATGTGGTTCCAGCGCAGGGCAGAAGTCAGGTTGCCCCAGCCGAGGCCGGAGTTGACCTCGTCCACACTTTCTTGATTAGCACCGTCTTGAAAGCGGTCTTCCAAATCAAGATAAAATTTGTCCTTGCCCGTGTAAAAACTCAAATAGAGCCGGTCTTTATCAGAAAAACGGTGGTTCACCTTGGCGTTCAAATCGTAAAAATAATAACCGGCCACGCCCTCCGAACCATCGGCTTCAAAACCAGACTTGATGATTGGGCGGGCCAGCACGTCAATGTAAGTCCGCCGCCCCGACACGATAAACGAGGATTTGCCCTTTTGAATCGGGCCTTCCAGCGTCAGTTTGGAAGCCACAATGCCAATAGCACCTTCGCCGTGAAACTCGTTTTCGTTGCCCTCTTTCATGTTGATTTCGATGACCGACGACAAACGCCCGCCGTACCGCGCCGGGAATCCACCTTTGGTCAGCGACACGTCTTTGATGGCGTCGGTGTTGAACACCGAAAAGAATCCGAACAGGTGGCTGGCATTGTACACCGGCACCCCGTCTAGCAGAATCAGGTTCTGGTCGGGGCCGCCGCCACGCACATACAGACCCGACTGGCCCTCGCCGCCGCCCGATACGCCGGGCAATAATTGGAGCGCCTTCAGCACGTCTTTTTCGCCGAGCAGGGCCGGCACTTGTTTGATTTGCGCGATGGGCACATCAATCCGGCTCATTTGGGCACGTTCCTCGATGCGCTCATATTTGTCAGCCACGATTTCGACTTCTTTCAACAGCGCCGAGGAGGACAATTCCACGTTCAGCGTTTGATTTTCTTTCAACAAAGAAGAAAAGGCCTGTGCCTCATAGCCAATGTACGCGACGTACAATGTCACCGAATCGGGAGGCAAAGTGAGGCTGTAAAAGCCGTAGGTGTTGGTCACGGTGCCTTGCCCCGAACGGCGATCCACGACGGTAGCGCCGATGAGTCGCTCGCCACTGGCCGCGTCGCTGACGTAGCCGCTGATGGTGGACTTTGCCGCCGCCGCGACTTTGGCGGATGGGGGAGATTGGGCTGCGATAAATAAGGGAAAAAGCAAAAGGGCGAATAGGGGCGTGGGAACGCGGGAAAAAGTGCTCTGTTTGGGTTGCTTCATACAAATGGGCGTAGGTAAAATTGAGTGACGCCGCAAAAGACGAGGGCAAGGTGTAATTCGTTGGTTGGGGGGCGGGGTTTTAATGTTTTTTTAACGGGCAATATTTTGGCTACAAAAAAGCCACCCTCCCAAGACTGGAAGAGCGCTGAATTTTTTAGGAAAAAAACGAAAGACATCAATGGACAAGGGGCAGAGACTTCACTTCTCTGACCGAGAACGTCCAAATCTCGCTCTTGCAAAAAAAAATCTTTGCAAAAATGTACTACTATAAAAAGGGAATTTAACTTTGCGAATCAGGCATAATGTTTGAAACCTTATTTTGGATTCGTCGGCGATAGTCAAAATATTCTTTGAAGTATGGGCTGCCGCTGAAAGTTTCGGCATTGAAGCGTCTCTATCTACCAAAAGAAAAAATTGATGAAGTGAAAACTGGTTGTTTTTTGAACCTTTCCAAATCGAATATGACAACAATCCGAACCCTGTGCTTCCTGCTGTTGCTCCTATTTCCTTTTACTATCTGGCATTGTGGCGGCGACAAGCTTGACACCTTGGCACGCAAGGCATTGAAAGACGATCAAGGCATTAGTGAATCAGAATTCGTGGAAATCCGAAATTTCGTTGCCAATGATGCCGACTTAAAAGCAGGCTTTCCCAACGACTCGTCCATCGTTCGTTACATTGACGAAGTGGCGCAGGCCATGAGCAAGGCCGGGCGACGCACCATCAAGTATCCAGTCACTATCGAGACCGGCGTAGAGGCTCCCAAAGAAGGCGCGAACAAAATTTCCTTCGACTTCTACTACGAGAACTCTGCCAGCATGGACGGCTACCTGAACGGCAAGACCGAGTTCATTGATGCCACGTTGGGGCTGATGACCCGCGCAAAATTGAATCACGCGGAAGTCAATATGCACTACATCAACAAGGAAGTATTCCCGGTGGACAGCATCATCCGAACCTATCAAGAATATTTGGTGCCGGCCACGGTGCGGAAATTTGGCGACCGGGGCAACAGCGAAATCAACCGGATACTCCAAATCGTGGCAGAATCGGCTGTCAAGCACCCCGACCATATCGCGGTCGTTATTTCCGACTACATCTATTCCATTCAGGGAAGAAAAGTGCGCGACGAACTTGACCTCCAAAAAAACACCACCGCGCTCAGCCTTGCCGAACTGCCCAAGAACGACTTCGCCGTACTCATCGTCAAAATCAATTCGGATTTCAACGGGACGTTTTACGATATGCTCAACCAAAAGGTGACGCTTACCAACGAAAAACGCCCGGTTTATTTTTGGATAATCGGCAAGCGCGACAAAGTGATTGACTTTCCCAAACAATATCGCTTCGACGAGTTTCTCACAGGTTACGAAACCCACCTTGTTTTGCTGCCCGAAGGCAAAAAAGGCGAGCGCCCGTACTACACTGTGCTGCTCAAATCTTTCCGTGAAGGCCGCTTCGACAAAGCTGACCGTGGCACCAACGTGGTCACTTCGATAGAAAATCTCGAACTTTCGCACAAAGACATTTTTCAAGTTGGCGTGGCGGTGGATTTCAGCCGATGCCCTGCGGTGGATTCCTATCTCAGCGACCCAAAGAACTATGAGGTCAGCTCTGATGTGGGCGACGAGTTCAAAATAAGCGAAGTCCGCCTCGTCAAAGACCTCGACAACAACGACAAAAGTCAAAAAGGAACGGCGACCCACATCCTCGTGCTGGCAGCTGCCGGGAAAATCTCAAAAGGCAGACAGACACTTTCCATTTCGCTCAAAAAACAAAAGCCCGCTTGGGTGGACGAATCCTCCACCGAATCCGATGTCACCCCGCAAGGGCGCAAAGGCAAGACATTCGGGCTGCAACATCTCGTGGAAGGCGCGATGATGTCCTACGACTACAACAAAGAAAGCGTCTATCACGTCTTTCCCATCACCATTAAAAACTGAATTGCAGCTATGAACGATTTTTTCGCCATGTTTTTTGAGTTCTTCGGAACTGTCACTTGCAACGCCACTGATGACTTATGGGATATCGTCTATGTGCCGGGCGGTTTTCTTTGGGGGCTTGCTACGCTTGCTTGGGTATTGCTGTACTACCAAGGATTTTTCATTTATCGTAAAAAAGCCCGCTGGGATACACGTAGTTCGTGGTTTCTATGGATGTTAGTTAGTTCTCTGTTAACTACTATTTTTATCTGGATACTCACTATTTCCCAGTTTAAAAACGAGGATTTACTTTATGGGTTTTCCGATTATGTGGAGTTTATTTGCATGGTGTTCCTATGGAGTACTATCTTATACTTCTTGTTTTCAATTATACTGAAATTTACCAGCCCAGCTAGACGAAAGATCCCTTTTTGATGACAATACATTTTCTATTATTATGTTAAAAAGTCTCTAAATCATGGAAAACTATCCAAAACTTTTTCTTTTCTGCATAGGTGGCACAGGGGCTCGTGTACTCAAAGCACTAACCTTTCTGCTTGCTGCCGGGACGAAGCTTAAGGCTGGCAAGGTCATTCCCATCATCATTGACCCAGACAATGCCAATGGTGACGTGCAACGCACCATAGAAGTGCTCAAAAATTACCAAGCGATTCGTCGCCGTTTGGAGTTTCAACACAACGGGTTTTTCAAAACCGATATCCAGACCCTTGCAAGTCTTGAAGCAACAGATACCGAAAAAAGCGCAGGGTTGCGTATCGAAGATAATTTCCGCTTTGATATTGATGGCACTCGAGATGGCATCTTCGGTCACTTTATTGGCTACGATACAATGTCACCGGCTAACCGCGCCATGACCGACGCATTGTTCTCCGATAAAAACCTCGCTCTCGAGCTGAGTATGGGGTTTAAAGGCAATCCACACATGGGTAGCGTAGTACTCAACCAGTTCAAAGATTCGAAGGAGTTTAAGTTTTTTGCTTCTCGGTTGGGCCAAAATGACCGGATTTTTATCGTATCCTCCATTTTTGGTGGCACAGGGGCTGCGGGTTTCCCTTTGTTGGTCAAAAACATTCGAGAAGCTACTGACAAACTTTCCAACCATGACCGCTTGAAAAATGCCCCGGTTGGAGCCATCACGGTTGCTCCTTATTTCGGTGTTGAACCAGACGATACCATCGCTATTGATAAGAACACTTTCATTGCCAAAACCAAAGCTGCGCTCGAATACTATTCGGACAATCTCAGCGGGAATAGTTCGCTTAACGCCTTATACTATATCGGCGACCTCGCCACAAAAGATTACAAACCAGCCGAGGGCAAAGCTGAACAGATGAACGACGCACATACCATCGAACTGTTCTCCGCGCTTTCGATTTTCGATTTTATGAACATCCCAGAAACAGAGCTTGTGTGCAAAGAAGGGCGGGCAGAAACTCCCTACTTTAAAGAATATGGCATTGTAGGCGACGACGCTGTGCTGACACTTCAAAATCTCGGCCCTGCGTCTAAGCGCACTGTCGTGCAACCGCTCGCTCAATATGCCCTTGCAGTCAACTTTTGGAACAACCGTCTTGCCAACGCCATCAACAAACCTGAAAACTGGGTGCGCAGCCGTACTGTACCAATTAAAGGCGATTTCCTGACCACTGACTTTTACAACCAGCAACTCACGCGATTCAACACACGCTTCAATGAATGGCTTGTAGAAATGATGCGTAACACCCGTGCCTTGCAAGCCTTCAATCTCGATACACCGCTGCTGCACACTTTGATTAATGGCTATGTTCCGATGCAAAAAGGTTGGTTCGGCGGCGAAAAACCCAAAGAATGGGGTTATGACGAGTATAATTATGACCTCAATTCTGAAGAAGCAAAATTGCCTGCTCTCGAAGTGGAAAAACGGTTCATGGCACTTTTCTACAAGGCTACAGAAAAACTCTTCGACAGCCGCTTTAAAGCACTGCTTGGCTAAACACCTCACTATCCCATTTTGTCACATTATCACACTATCAAATGAGCAACACCTTTCAAAATAAAGTCCTTCGCCTCTTCACCGGAGCAAACAACAGTGCCGACTGGCATGTGCGTACCAATGGCTATTCCAAAGACGAAGTGGCTCTAATCCAAGACCCTTCTGCTGGGTCACGAAAGGAGATCACCTCCATACCTTCGCCATTTGCGCGGGTCCATTTGTTTGAAAACGCCTTCGAATGGGTAGCTAACCACGCCAAAATAAAGGGCAACCAAACACTTGTAGAAAAAACCGCCTACCACCAGCTCGTATCTGATGCATTGGATGTGGCAGAGGTGTTTTTCAAGTTCGAGGTGTTTAGCAAGACGCAAAAAAACTTGCGTTTTGTGGTATGGAACAAAAAAGCGGAGTTAGAAAACCTGAAATCGCGCAAAGAACACCGTCTGTTTGGCGAAACGCTCGAACTCTATCTGAGCCAAGACAATGCCAAAACCCGGTTTGACCTCGTGGACAACATCTATCTTCTTTTCTGCGACAATATACTGCTGGGTGGCACCTCCCCTTCGACGCTCTTTTTTGCGGCGCATAACGAAGGCTTTCGCCTTGCCAAAGTACGCATTAACCAAGGCGATGACGTGTTCTTTGATGCCGAACCGAACCCACTCTACAACCGCTCAATGTCATTCCAACGTTATCTATATGGGCTGTTCACAGTATATCCTTCGCTACGCCTAACGATGGCACCACTTTGGCGATATATGCTTGCTTGCCACGATGTGCTGAAATCGGAGCGCAGCACCGAAGGCGATGCCATTCAGGCTGTGCTCGATGGGCGAGATTTTAATGCAGACACTTTCAATGCCGAATTTGTGCCGGCTACGACCGGAGAAACAAATGCCTTTATTGATGTCTTGCGCGATATACACCACCGTCGGCTGCGTGGAGGTGCTACAGACTACAGCAAGGATGATTTCGCCATCAAATCAGATAAATACAGCAAAGGCCGCCGTCCGCTTGCCCTGCAAAACGGCTTTGCCAAAGTACTTTCGTATTGTGGTGGCAAATGGAGGCCAGACATCGAGGTTCCATTCCAAGACGCACAGCAGGAGTTAGACAAACGTGTCCTGCCAGGCGCGACAGAAGTGTATCCCTACTTGACGGTAAGCGATTTTTTGGAGCCTAATATCATGCGAGTGACCTATCCTCTCGACGAGGAGCATTTTTTCAACGGCAACCCAGAGGGTTTCCGCAAAAGCGACCGCAGCATCGGCGATAAAGGTGTGCCGGGCGACGATGCATTCTTGCTGCCTCTGACCCGCCGCTTTTTTGATTTTTTCGACCCCGAGTTTCTTTCTCGCGCCACTCCAGATGGCATCCCATTTTTCCGGATGCTAAAAACCGGGGAAGGCAGTGTAGAAGTGAAATTGCTCATACCCATCAAATCGGGCGACTACATCGAGTTCAAACGAATGTACCGCCCCAATCAGACACCGGACATGACAAAAAACGAGGGCGCAGTAGTCCCCTCCCGGTTCGACATCGGGTTGTTTCCCTTGTTCCATGTGGAAGGTCAGCTGCGCCAAATAGCTGTGCTCGCCGATGGGGACACCCTTCCAACGACCAAACACTATGACTACAACCTTGAATTTTTCCAACGTGATGGAAAGGCGGTGCTACCTAGCGCAAAACGCACTCGTCAGGACAAGCATCGCCACCAGCAGTTTGTCACGACAAAGTATTTTTCCGTCAATGCGCTCTATGACTTCATACAGGTGTCCAACGGCGAGCATCAAGGCGTGGTCGTCCCGAAATGGAAGTCAAAGTCAATGGGCAACAAACCTGTGACGGTGGCAGTAGATTTTGGAACGACCAACTCTTTTCTCGGCTTTGCCTTTGGCGACGAAGAACCGAGAGCCTTGGAAATCAGCCAAAAAGAACGCTTTCTTGTCACACTGAGCGAAGATTGGGTCAACACCAACCCGGTGATGATGAAAGAAGCCATCCTGCGAACCCTTACACCTTATACACTTGGGCAAGGTCAGGAATGTTGGTTGCCGATGCGAACAATTGTCTCAGAAATACAAGGCATCAACTATCACCAAGCGGTGCCGGGTATGGACATGAGCGTACCTTTCTTTTTTCAAAAAAGATTGCTTTTGAAGAATGAGGAGTGGAACACCAACCTGAAATGGGTAAAAATGTCGGACACAGAAGGGACAATGAACAACCGCCGGGTGGAGACCTACCTGAGCATGATGATGGTGATGGCACGCAACTACATCCTGATGCATGGCGGCGATATCAACAATTGCAAGTTGGTATGGCTCTACCCTTCCAGCATGGGCGAGCATAATGTCAATCGTTTTGAAAAAACTTGGACACGCACAGCCGAGGAATATTTAGGGACGAGTGTCAAAGTGGAGCGCCTGTCCGAAGCGGTCGCACCTTTCTACTCATTCAGTGATAATGAAATCAAGTCCGGCGAGTACCCGGTGCTTAACGTGGATATTGGCGGTGGCACCACCGATGTCATCATTTTCCGCGACAAAAAACCAGTCTATTCGACCTCGTTTCGTTTTGCGGGCAACACCATTTTTGGAAATGGATACGCCAGCCCTCTGGGCCGCAACAATGGGTTGCTCCGACTTTTCCGCGAAACGATTGACACTTGGTTTGAAGCGAACAAAGGCCATATTTATAACTTGCACGACGCTTACAAAGGCGACAATGTGGGCGTCATCCACATGGGTTCGGCGGACATCAACTCATTTTATTTTTCCATTGAAACCAACAAAGAAGTCCGCGACAACAACATCCAACCCTTGTCGTACTCAGACCTGCTTTCAGAGCGGGAAGACGTGAAAGTGGTGTTCCTTGTGTTTTTTTCCGCCATCATCTATCATTTGGCGCACCTGATGAAACAGCTGGGACAGCCCATGCCCCGACAAATCGCGTTTAGCGGAAAAGGCGCCGGCATTGTTTCGCTGCTTGACGCGGACAAGCGCTCGCGCAATGCTGCCGAGCTTGCTGCTTTGATTTTCAAAAAAGTGTATGGGGTGCGGGAATATCACGGCGAGGGATTGGATGTCCTTTTGGGCAACAACCCAAAAGAGCGCACCACTTTTGGGGCACTGAGCATGGCGCGCCGCAACAACCTTGACATCAAGTTCAAAAATGCAGTGCTGCTCTTGGCGGGAACCGGCGCAAATCAAACAGAAGCGCCCAAACCTTTCTTTACGATAGACAACATCCAACAGCAGGGCGAAAAAGACCCGATGGGGGTGATATACAAAGACCTGACACCGCATCACTACGACCAGTTGGAGCAAGAAGTCCGGCATTTTTTGGATTTCTTCTTTGACCTGAACCGGGAGATTTCGTTCTCCTCCAAATTTGGGGCGCTGGCCGGCGACAAGCTGCTGCGTTGCAAAAACGTGCTTTCGGCCGATTTGCGCAGCAATCTGAAAAACGGGCTGGATGCTCGTTTGGACACGGTTGACTCATCCGAACACGTCACGGAGCCTTTGTTTTTCTATCCTCTTGTGGGTGGCTTGTTCCAGTTGATGAACCATTTTGCCGATGAGGCGGGCAAGCAGTAAAACGCGTGTCATTCAGAGCCTGCCCGTCGGCAGACAGGCGTAGCGAAGAATGACACGGCATATTTATCTCGGTTTTCCCAACACACTAACCATAACTTGACTATGAAGCGAACCCTTTACATTTTTTTGCTCCTGCTGCCACCGCTTTTTGTCAAGGCAGGCGACCCAATCAAATGCGCATGCGCAAGCGATGAAAAAGGGGCCAATAAGCTTGGCTTGCTTCACCAGTATCACGAGATGTTGTTGTCCTTGGAAAAAGCAGGGCAAACAGAAGCTGTGAAAAACCTTTACAAAATTTATGATTTTAAAATAGCCCAATCTTCAACCCCGAAGCAGATGCAAGATTCTTTTGCTCTGCTTGTGTTGTATTGCGAGAAAATTGCAGGGAGCAACAAAGATGACTTTATGGCAAAAGCACAGGAAATTGGTTTGATACAGAACGAAAATAAGATTTCCAATTTGGATTCGTACAAGGCACGTTTGGCTTGTGTTGCTGTTCAAGTACGCGGAGACACCTTGCCGCCCTTGGCAAAAGCAGCTGAGATGGAAAGTAAGGTCAGAGAGTTGGAAGAAAAGGTTGAAGTTTGGAAAACAGCGAGCATTGGGGCATCAGTCGCGTTTTTATTTTTGGCAATTGGAGCATACTTTTTCTGGGAAAGAGAAAAAAGAAAACTGGAAAAAGAACATTATAAAAGGTTCGATGATATTATTAAAACTACTTCTAGCCAACAGCCGGGAGGAAACGTATTAGCCAATACGAGCGAGAGTGTTGAAAGCCAGATTAAAATCTCAGAACCCAAACTACCTGCAGAGCCAGCCTCCGAACTCAAGCCAGACTCCATTTTTTCAGGAGACCCGCCTGCATCTTCGACTTCTTCGCCGCCTCCAGCAGCATCTGTCGTTGCCAAAAAGATTTATGCTGGATTGCCCAACGGCAGTCTTCTTTACCGGACGAGCAGCGATTTTGAACCTCAATCCACCTATTTTGTCATTCAAGTCAACCCCGACCAACGCACTGGGAAGTTTTCATTAGTGGACGACCCTGCGACCCGACTCCATGCCTTTTCTATGATGGAGACCCTTCGCAATGCCTGCGAATTGCAAAGCACTGGCACTCCAACTTCTGCACAGGTTGGGGAGACGAGCGGCAAAGTAGAATTAGAGGGAGAGTACTGGGTTATTAAAGACAAAATCAAATTGAAATGGTAAGCATAATATGAAAAGGTATGACCACCATTTGCTGTTTCTCGCGGTGTTTGCTGTCCACCTCTTGGCCTGCGACGACTACCGCCGGGAGCATGTGGTCACAACATGTTATGTACCAGATACGAGCCAAGCCACGGTAGTCAACTCATTTAATTTGTGCAATTGTACGAACAAGGGCGCACTGATTTGGATAAACCGAATTTACCAAGCCAGCGATAAAGATGCCGTGTTGAGTGTGCTGGAGGATTACAAAAAAGACTATGAAACTTATCCGCGAGTCACGAAAGAAAGCGTGGATGCCTTGGTCAAAGTGAAAGCGCATCTTGCGGAGAACAGCGGAGTGTTTTACACCTTGGAGGGCTTTAAAAATCAGGCGGCTTATGAGTATGCGATTTGGCAACACCATCGTTACCTCCTAAGTGCCAGCAAGCGAGATAACCCCCTAAAATGTCCTTTGACCTATGAACAAATCGAGCGCGGCGACATTCCCGTTTGTCTGCCCAATCATGAGCAACTCAACAGTATCGTCCTAAATCCAACACCTTGGATAGTCGGTGGTGGAATGGCATTGCTCATGCTGATTCTGCTCATCTGGTTTGGGATTGCGCACCCGCCCAGACCAAAGCAGTCTCCAACTGTCGTAGCACCGCCTCCTCAAAAGGCCGAACTGCCCAAGGCCAATATGATGCCTCCAAAACCTTCACGGAAAACACAAGTTGTCGAGACCCCCAAACCCAAGCCTGATCCATCGCCACCACCCGTAGCAGTATCCATGGCAATAAAAGCTCCGCCACAGCCCGAACCGCCAAAGGAGCCTGTGATACAACCCGTGATGGCCGATGATGCGCCGATTGCCCGCCCCAAACCAAAATTGCTCTACGCTCGCCCCTATGGCAACACCTTTCACCATGTCAGCGAGACATTCGAGCCAAACGAGACCTTTTTTGTCTTGAGTGTTTATCCTGATGACCCAAATACAGCATCTGTGAGTTTGACCGACGACCCGGCCACCCGTGAATACCTTTTCACCCAAATGGCTGGATACCAAAGCATCTGTGAATTGATGGGCGCGGAGATGCTGATAGCAGAAAAGGTTCGAGAAATCGAACCGGGAAGTGCCATTCTTTCTAATGGTTACTGGACGATACAATCAAAAATCAAAATAGACTGGTAGCAAGCCGATGATTCGAATAAAAAACATAACGTTGGGTATCGTGATGGCTGTCGTATTGGCAGTCGTGTTGTTTGGGTGTCAAAAAGACCAGAAAAAACAGCCACAGCCCCAAGAAAACAACGACCTTGCTCAAATAATCGAAACCTACTTTTTGCCGGATAATAAGCGAGAGACGATAGAAGGTTCATTCAAACTTTGCGATACTAATAATGACAAAGCTATCGGAAATTTTAACAGCATCTATGACGCGGACACTAAAGATCTGCAAAAAAAAATTAATGAACTTCTAGATAAGCAAAATAAATTCGACGGAAATTCCAAAGAGGACAAAAGTACGGGTGCAGACCCCCGGCAAAATGAGTTTGGATCAAAAGCTAACGAGTGGGCAAAAAAAATCGAATCTGGCACCATCACTTCAAAGCAACTTGCATACGAGTACGCCTTCTTTCAACATTTGATTTACCTCAAATACCCAGACAGCATACCGCCCGGTGACATTCGGGATATGTACAGAAAGTTGAGCGAAGGAGAAGTTGATGGCTGCCTCGGCAAGGGCAAAAGCATCGCTGCGAATGACAAGCCCGGCAGAAGCCTTCGTGACAAGGATAGAGAGGAGCAAAAAAAAGAGAGCCAAATCAAATGGGCTGATTGGATTTTGAAAGGTATCGCTATAATATTAGGCGTTTGGTTTCTTGTTTGGGACGGTTGCAGAGGCTTTAAATACGTCCGTCGGGCAGGGAAGGCTGTAATCGAATTTGTCAAAGACTTGAAACTTGCCCCTAATTCCAGTCCTTCGCCTATGGCAAAGATGTTGGAACCGAAAAAAAATGGGCCACCATCACCACCTGTGGGACCTGAGGGGGGCGATATCCAACAACCCCCATCCCAAGTTTGGGGTCAACCAACAGATGGATACGAGTTCCCACTTGCCAATAGAATCGAGAGGAATACCACTGATAATCAAGATGTCCCCCCCATTTCTCCCTCAGAAGAATTTGCTGCTTTACAACAGCCTGAAACAAAACCGCGTGAATCTGCCTCAGAACCTCTCAAACCCACACAAGAAGAAATAGTCAAAGAAACACCCTCAGCGGAAAAAGTTGAACCGGCCCCACCCCAACCTTCCGTCATTCCTCCCCCAAAAACAGAGGCACCTAAGAGCAGTGCAACTGCCATCTCCACTTGGCACGCCCGAATACCCTCTGGAAACCTTTTTTTCAGCCTATCCTCAACACCTGAATACCCAGATACGCCATTTGAAATTACCTTGACCAGCGAATCAGAAGGAGACTTCAACCTCACAAAAGACCCCGACACCCTTAAACGCCTGTTCTCCATGACCGACCAACTCAAAGACACTTGCGAACTTTTGAGCATCAGCGACTTTAATCCTAACGCTTTTTCATCCACCCCCGGCAAAGTCACCCGCGAAGGCGAGTACTGGCGCATCACTGCAAAAATAAAACTCAGTCCGAAATGACCGCGACCCTTACACGGATACTTCTTTTTCAGGCCACCCAGCCAAGTTCTAGTTCTAATGGAAGTGACCTGCTCTGGATTTTGGTCGGCTTGGCGTTTTTTTTGGGCTTGCTGTGGTTGACCCGGCGCAAACCCGATCCCCCAAAAAAGCAAGAAGAGTCCTCATCTTACTCAGAAATCCTTTCAAAGCCATTCCCCGAACAAACCCCTATGCCCCAAACAATTGCTCCGTCGGATAGAACCCTGCCAAAAGTTTCGCAGGTCAGCGAAGTTACTAAAGAAGATATTGAAAAACATCTTGCCAATTGGTCATCAGTGTTATTGAAAGACATGAGAAAACAGATAGATGAGCTGTTGCGCGGTATGTCAACAAGAGGGCAAGATTGGGGAATGTTTTTGAGCGCCGTCCGGCAGTCCGCTGAGATTTCAAATCTTAAAGAGCGCCGCCGTGACCCCGAATCCCTTTTGGATTTTAGCGGAGTGGCTTGGATAAAAAGCCCGGAATTGATATTGGTCGAAGGATTGTGTTCCGATTTTCGGTTTACACGTTCACCCGCAAGTGTTACTATTTATGAAACTATGGTAAAAAAAGAAGAAGCCACGGGCGACGGCGAGTGCTTGATGCTTTGTTTCGAACACAACGCCGAACACGATTCGATGGGCTACCTCTCCATCAACTACGATAAGACTAAAATTTTCAGCCTCAAAGACATACAAGGTTTTGACCGAAGATTGGAAGCCAACCTCGAACGTCCGCTCCGCAGCCCCGCTTGCGAATTCATCGGCGATCGGGATTCTGCCCGCATCATTTGGGTGAAACCAGGGCTTATCCGGCGCAATACGGTCGGTAGTTGGGAGATTATTCGTCCCGTTATTGTCGAGTATCTTTAATGTTTGCAAGCCCTGCAGAACCATTTTTGGAGAGATGTAGCGATACACGACTCTGTTTTTGTTCATATTCTAACCCTGTATCCAAATATGACTCATGTATTTTGGCTGGAGCTGCTCGTTTTAGGCAGCATCGCTTTGTTCCAGTTGCTCGCTTATTTCAAAACCGCCAGGCACATTGCCGCCCTGCGCGATGTTTTTCCATCTGGGCGGGCTTACCGCCTCGTCGCGGGTGTTTTTCAGCAGAAACAATTGGATGACATCGAAGCCGAGACTATCCGCGAGATACTCGAAAAAGATGCTTCTGCCTCGGTAGTGCAGTTTTTCCCGGACGAACAAGACACAGGCTCAACAGCCGCTTGGGTGGAAGTGAAATTGATTAGCGGCGACCATGACAACCCCACTTACCTTGACTTGCGACGTGATGTGAATATTTACCTTGTGCGCAACAAAAACCATAGTACCGATTTCAAAATCATTCGCGACATCGCGGAACGTTATTGCGAGTCGGAAGGAAACCTCGCCGAAAGTGCCCTGAATATGCCACTTTACCTCGGGCTGCTGGGTACTATGACTGGTGTGGTCGTCGGTGCGCTGCATCTTGGTTTGTCCACGGACCTTGCAATCAATGATGTTGGTGTGTTGCTTCAAACGGTCGGGCTTTCGATGTCGGTCAGTGTTCTTGGGCTGTTGCTCACCATTTTCAATGCAAATAGCTGCCGTGCTGCACAGCGTCAGATGGAGTCAGGGAAAAATCAATTTTTTACATTCGTTCAGACTGAACTTTTGCCCACGCTCTCCAACGACACAGAGCGCAGCCTCGACAAACTCCAGTCAAACCTTGACAATTTCAACCGCAACTTTGGGAAACATCTCAATAAATTCAACGAGGGCATTGGGGGCGTTCGGGAAAATCTGCAACTTCAAAAAGCTATGCTTGACCAATTGGAGCGTATTGGGCTGGGAAACATGGTGCATTCTTTCGGGCGAATTGCTCATGATGTGACTAAAAGTGCAGATGCGTTTGGTCAATTCCAGACGTATCAAGCATTGTTGTCTGACACCTTTGCAAGTTTTCAGGAAAGTGTCCAAACTTTGGACAGCCTTTATCGAAACACGGAGCATTTTACCACCGACCTCGCACTTGTCGCAGACAATATCCGCCAACAACACGTCACCTACGACCGTATCCTTACAGTACTTGACGAGAACTACACGGAGGTGGAAGCCCGGCGCCAGGTAATCGTAAAAATGACTGATGAATTGGACAGGTTTGTTAGGGAGCAATTTACCGCATTCCAAAAAAACACCCAACGGTATTCCGAATCGTTTGGGAAAACCCACGACCAGCACTTAGGTACTGTGCGACAAACTTACGAAAGTTTGGAGGCTTTTTTAAAACAAAAATCTGGAGAAATGCAGGCTTTGTCAGAAGTAGAAATCAAGGCGCTCGAAGAGGCCTACCGCGCTCGGCACCAGCATTTCGACCACCTTGGGCGCTTACCTAACATCGAACGCACGCTGGGAGGCATGACCACACACGACCAACAGCACGGTATGTTCCAATTGCTTCTCTCCAATCTGATGCAGTTGGCTAAGCAACTTGAAGAACAAAACAGGCTGCTGTGCAAATCGCAAGTCGTGGCCAGCAATGGATGGTTCGTCCGCCTCCCCAAATTTTTCTTTAAAAGCCCAACTCCCGACCCATCTGAAAATGACAAAACGTAGAGAGAGTTTTTTCTGGACTAGTTATGCGGACATGATGACGAGCCTTTTCTTTGTTATGCTCGCGCTCTATGCCGTTACCTTTTACCTACTTCGCAAACAACAGGAACAAATCATGTTAGATGCTGAGAAATGGAAAAAAGTATTGGCATTGCAGTCAGCCGTGAACGGTGTTGACTCAACATATTTTACCTACGACACCATCTATAAAAAACATGTGCTCAATGTGGATATCTCGTTCAAACGGGGTAGTGCGGATATTTTTCAAATAGACCCGGTCTCACGTATGAATGTTCAAAAAGCAGGTCGAAAAATTGAGGATTTGCTGAACCGCTTCCCCAATGTCAAGTTTCTAATCATAATAGAAGGACAGGCATCGCGCGATGGCGCCCCCAGCAATTTTCGCCTAAGCCACGAACGAGCTATGGCATTACACAAATATTGGCAAATATTTGGCATCAATTTGGACAAAAGAACGAATTGTGAACTTGTAATTGCCGGTAGCGGCGAAGGCGGTTTGCCCCGCAAACTACCCGATAACCCACCCAACAATCAGCGATTTTTAATCCACATCATCCCAAAACTTGGAACTATCTGAAAAATAAACTATAAACGCTTGCCTATTCAAATAAAAAAGCCAATGGGAAATCGCTTCACTAATGCCCAGAACATCACTTTCTTTATTCTGCTGGTTTCAGCAGGCTTCCTCCCCATCGCATTGGACAACACACAAGCCGTTTTGTCCGAATGGAAAGTACGTTGGTGGTGGCCTTTTGGGCAAGATCAAAATTGTCCGGGTCTTTTGTGTTTCGCCAACCAACAAATGAAACTTGAAAAAGGGGAAATCCCAGTTGACCCTATTCTTTCTCCCCAAAAAGGCAGTACTGAATATATCCATGTCTATGTTATCGATCAAACGGCGCCTGATGTTAAAAATACCAAACAAAATGAGACCTTCCATGACTTTAATAAAGAGGTAGAAAAATTGTGTGACTCAAGATTTGCTGCTTTTATGATAGATGCACCTGAATCTCGTAAAGCAATTTTGCGAAACCCTTTTCACGAAGCTGTTGCGTTTTATATTGTTGCCAATGCTATAGTGCAAAATGAAAAAATAAAATTCTGTGTCTTGGATTATTTTGGCAGCAATCAAACACCTTTTAGCAACCGATTCAAGGGGGGGAGCCATATTATCAATTGTTCAAAAAGTGCTCGGGCAAGATTATGCGCTGAATTTATCCTCGGCCCTAAAAACCCGCCTTTTGATGCTCTTGATAGAAGTAACTTCGATAGTTTATTGACTAATTTTCAAAACCGATTGGTTAATATAATTAGGGATGAAAACTCAAATAATCTCCCTCTTGAAATCACATTTATCAGCGATTTTGTACACGAAAAAGAACCGTCTAAAGGTAGAGGACGCCACATCAGCATTGATGAAGTAAGACGCGCATTCTCTAAATTGCTTTCTGTATGCCCAGAGATCAAGTCCATGAACTTCGTGAAGCTCCCCATGCGCATTAATGACAGTAATTTGGAGGCTGATCAACAGGCCTTATTGATGTCGTTCGGCGAACGATTTAAAAATGGGGAGACTCAGCCGGATATCATTGAATCCGATCGAATTGGCGGATCTACTGAACTCATTGAGCATTTGAACATTTATAGTGTGGAAGGTTTTGTTCAAACGAAACCAATCCGTGCTTTTGTGCCCTACAGTGATGGCAGGTTCAATGATGTAGGAAAGGGTGTGTTTTCAGTTGCTGCTATCGCGAACAAGGTAGAATATTTTCAATTTTGTTTGGAATCCCCATCAGGCGAGATAAATATGGAAATAACAATGCCCGATGAGGACAGCACTTTTAGAGTACACGTTCCAAATAAGCCTGAATTGGTGAAAGTGAAAAGGCCGAAGTCGGACAATTTCACTATGTCGTTCACGGCCATCGAAGGGGCTGAGGATAGACCCAATCTTGTGCTTCGAGTAGTAGCACCCAGACAAATGCCCACCGAACAATTAAAATATGAGAACATCAGCCTTCCAATACGATTAGTGCCTCGAATGCCGCATTTTGAAACATCGGTGCTAGGATATGTAACAGTGATGATTTTAGTTGGATTTCTTTTCTGGACAATGCTGTTCTTGAGTGCACGCGCTTTCCTCAAACCCGCCTTCAACGATTGGTTAGATAGGTTCCTCGGATTTTTTTACTGGTTGCTGACTTGGAATATCAAAGCCAGATTTAAACTAAACCTATTATGGGCATTTTTGCCTGCTGGTTTTTGTTACTTGTTAATGAGCCGATGTTTGCCAGATTTTCCGTTTGCAAAAGAGTTGTCTATTATAACTCTTGTCATCACTGGTTTTATCGGATATCTTCACCTACGTAGTTTAGAACGTCATTGCCGGTCAGTCAATTATTAACCTCAGTACAACCCAGAATCCTATCTGCTCACTCAACTCTTCTCTCCATGAGTAATCCGACACCACTCCTCGCAGTTTTACTTGCGGTTGTTGCTTGCACCTCCGATCGCCAAGCCCCCCTCACCCTGCTCCCCGCCGCCACCGACGTGCAGGGCGCGTCGGGTGTGTTGGCTTTTGATAGAGATACCGAACTCAAACTCACTGCCGCCGCCCGCGACATTACCGCCCGCCTTGACGTAGAGAAGCCCGCACAGGATGCCCGCTTTTTCAGGCTCGAACTAGTCGTACTGGATGCTGCCCGACAGCCATTACCCGATGTGCCAATGCTCAACGTTGCGCCCAATGACCTCAAACAACTCAACTCGCAACGCACAGGCAAATTTTCCCTGCGTTTCCGAGCAGAAATGCCTGCTGGCAAAGTAACCCCTGCGGGCGAAAGCCGCCGCAAACGCCGCGACAACGCCGCTGCACAACCCGCATGGGCGCAAAATGCCCGTTACTTTCTCTTGCGAGCCGAGACTGGTCAACTTGCCGAGCAGCCCACTCACGTTCCTGAACCTTTACCCGCTGATACCGACCGCACCAAAACCGTCCCCGAAATCGTCGTTATGGCAGAGCCGGCCGTATTTTTTGTCTATTCCTTCGACGATGCAGGCAACGGCATCAAGCAAGGTTCTGGTTTTTTTATTGACCCTTTGGGCATCGGGGTGAGCAATCACCATGTCTTTGAAGGCGGGACACAATGGGCCATCCAGACCACCGACAAACGACAGTACCGTGTCAGTGAAATATTGCAAAGTAACAAAGAATACGACCATGTTGTGTTCAGAGTGGAGGCTGCATCGCCTTTCCCTTACCTCAAAATTGCTCTTGGAAAAGCTGTCAAAGGCGAGGATATTCTCGTTATCGGAAATCCACGCGGGCTGGAAAGCACCGTCACACAGGGCATTGTGTCGGCACTGCGCGACCCGATGATACAGATAGATGCAGCAGTTTCGCCTGGCAATAGTGGCGGCCCCGTACTCAATCGTCGAGGAGAAGTGCTTGGCATCGCTACCCAAAAAGTACCTGACTGTGAAAATTGTAACTTTGCCTTTGACATTAGGGTTTTGGGCTATGGAAAATGAAATCACTTACTCTACAACACCTTGCTCATGTCTTTTACCTCCCACACGATTTTGCTTCTCCTGTCCTGCCTCTGTGTTTGCTTCGCAGAGAGTTGCTCGAACAACACAGAAGCGGTTTTTCCCTGTAACAACGGCTTCGAGGTGAAAAATCTCTTGGATCAGCGCTACGGTTCCACAGCGGCATCCATGCACAAGTTCGATTTTTTCCAACCGGATATGGACATGACAGAAACCCAACCACTTATCATACTGCTGCACCCTGGTGCATTCATACTTGGTGACAAAAGCGATTACTTTATCAGTACGGTTGCAAAGGATTTTGCACGCTGCGGCTTTACCACGGCATCTATCAACTACCGCTTGTTAACTGACTTGAGCAATACAGAATCCTTGTGGGATGCAGTCGAAGGGCGGGAGTCACCTATCAAGCGACAGCTTTACGACGCAGTGCGCGATGTTCGCACGGCCATCCGTTTTTTCAAAGCCAATGCTCAAACGTACCACATTGATACCAACCGGATTTTCCTCGCGGGGTACAGTGCGGGTGCGATTCTCGCATTGAACGTCGCGTTTCTGGACGACAGCGAATCGGGTCGTTTTTTTACCCAAAATGTGGTATCTGGTGAGGACGAATGCTTGGACTGCCTTCCTTTTTTCAAAGAGACCTTTCCTCGAAAGTTTGATGCCTCGGTGGCCGGCATTGTAGCCATCAACGGTGCTTTGTTCGACATCGCCTGTGTGTCAGATGCGGATGCGGCCAAAACTCCGGCGCTTTTTGTGTATAGCGACAACGATGAGGTCATACCGGCTGGCGAAGGCAAGCCCTACCAAAAAATGTTCAACCAGAAAAACGTTGAGATCAACCTGCCTTCCGTCGCATTTGATCTGGGTATTACCCGAAGCACCAAAAAAGAGGAGGTAGAAAAAACCACTGTACATGGACTAGATCTTTCTGTTGTGCTGCCCAAATGGCTTCCTAAAATAGCTGCCTCAAGCATCACACCAAAAGTGTATGGCTCCAAAGCCATCCTCCAACAACTTCACAGAAAACACCAGCAGAAGATTGTCCTGAAAGGAGGGCACAACTTTGTATCCGACCCAGAAAGCGGCGAGCTGAGTGCCAACTATCAGGCATTGTGCAGCGGGATAAAGTCGTTTTTTATTCAAATTGACAAGGAACCGCAAACGAAAAAAAACAAAAAACGCAACTCAAGCCGTCGAAACCGAGAGGAATAGTGCAATTAAACTAATAATCAATCACCACTTAGAGCGAATGATTATGAAACATACCTCCCTTGTATCAATTACTCTCCTTTTATTATTGACCTGCACTCTTCTATTGGATTCGGGTTGCGGTGGGCGAAAAGAAAAAACGTCCACATGGACATTTGACACCTCGCTGGAAGCGTGGAAGACCCGTGATGCGGCCTGGAAAAACTACCGGCAACGGTTTCAAGGTCATTTTCAGATGATTGGCCTTCAATCGTTTGACGACGGCAGTCACTTGCTCATCATTTCGGAGCCGCCCCCACACGTTTCGTTGGAAGCCCTGAATGACTCGCTTTCTCTGTTCAACCACCAATTAGAAGTCAAGACAGACACCGTCGGGGAAGACGGTTGGGTGAAAGATGTGGTGGTGGCAGTGGCGGACGCGCCGCTCACCGAGATCAGGCATTTGATTCGGGGACTAAGCACGCTGTTTTATGGCTCTGATTATCACGCCGACATTTTCCTTCCCTTACCTGCTGCTCCGAATCGAGACTATTTTCTGGCTGATAATCTGAACTATCAAGTCACTTTGCCTGAAATCCGCAAATGGTTTTTCGACGACGGCGAGCCGATTTTGGGACCCGGCCAAACCACAAAAGATTTGGCTGCTCTGCTCGATGCCAGAGCCACAGGAGTTTATTTCAGCCAAAAACCAGGTTTTGTCATCTGGATAATTGAACGCTCGGGCGACCTGTCGAAAAACAAAGACGACATCCGCCATTTTGCTCTGGATGCCGATTTGGTGCTTGGCGCGGTAGCCAACAGCAGCCATGTGGCCGTCGTCGGCCGGGAGCGCGTCAACTCGATTCTGGATTTGCCACCCTTACGTACCGAGACGATTTGTATGCTGGCGGCCACCGGCAAAAGCGAACTCGCCCAAAGTTACGAACGCACCATGTTTTTGGCGGGAAAACTCCCTAACGGCGAAGATTGGGCGCCTATCTACCTGAGCGACGAACTGAAAAACACTGAGTATGGCAGCCTGCTGAACATCACCGACCAAATGCTTAAATCATGGTCGTGCAATGGCCAGATTGCCTACAAGCGCTGGAAGCACCCCGCTCCGAATCGTTTTGCGTTCAAAGGCAACGGTCTGATGGACGAGATTGGAGACGACGGGAGTGTCACATTCAATTGGAACACAAAAGGCGCTGCCTACTCCGCACAGCAGGGCGATTTCGACATCGTAGCGTTGAACCGCACAGGCTCCCTTCCGGTCAGTTATATCCCCGAAGGAATGGAAGCCAGCGCTACCAGGAGTGGGATTGTCAGAACAGCCGAGACGAGGGGCTACGATTATTACTCCACCCTCAACAACCCCGATTTAGTGCGCGTGGTGCAATACGGGTTTTTGTACCAGATTTTTGACAAATTTGATATCAGCAGCACTGGTTTGATTACCGCAAGTGCCCAGAACCCGCCGGAAAAAGAAAAAAAGGTACAGCGCCAGAGCAAGCGAAAACGCCAGGAAAATGCCACGCTTGACCACGGGACTGAGACAAATCCCCTTATCGAGCCATACACGAAAGCACTCAATAAAATCGCCAGTCTGAACGAGCAGGGTATTGAAACCTGGTCGAGGCAAATGGTGGAAGCCCTCGAAACGCAATTGGACGGGCGGTTCGAAGGAGAGCCGCTTTTGCCAGTGATACAACATTCGTCGGCCATGCGCGACATTGCAAGACAGGTGAAAAGCGAAGGCAATTTGGAGGATTTTGTTTTGGCGCTGGCATCGCCCCGCGACCAGCAAACAGAGCAACCTGCTGTAAAGGCCTTTCTTCAACACACTTTAGCGCTCGCGCACTACGATTACGGCGCTTATTTGGGTGTCAGTTTCAGCGACGTTTTCAACGCCTGTAAATCGGCGTGGGCTAAAAGCGAGTCGCCGTGGATAAAAACCCCGACGGTGGTGCTGTCGTGGAACACAAACAAGCAAGTTTTTGGGCTTGGCGGCCACAACCTGGGGGCGCACGTCACACCTTTCAGCGTTGACCCCACCCTGCCTCCCGGCAATTTCAGAGTAGAACAAGGAAGAGGAGGTCGCACCGTTTTTACCTCGAAGGAGGATATCGCCAAAGTGAACCCGGCAATGGTTCAGGCTACCAAAGATGCCGAACCAGGTTCCTGGAAATTTTTGCCCGATTTTCTTCGCACATGGAACACGAAAACCCGTCCGCGAGAAAGCGTTGTCAACACTGGCGAACGCCCGCGTGGTATTAAAATCGAAAAATTGACCAGTAACACCTTCAAAGTGGGTGATAAAGAATGCGCGGGCAGGGCGGAATTGGAGGCAGCAATGACAGAAGAGGCCAGAAAAACCAACGGCAAAATCGAATATCGCTTCGAGAAATTTTCCGACGACGAGGTGATGGCAGCCCTTAAAACACAACAAATCAAAGAGACTGGAAGGCTCAATGCAAAGGGATTCACAGAGAGAATAACACACGAGACTTTTAATATTGAAAGCGCAACCGTCAAATCATATCCCGAGCAGGGCGTGGTCGTAGTTGAAATCCCGGCAAAGCAAGGATTTTGGGTCAAGGCCAAAGTCAGCATCTCGCGCTTGGCGCGGAACATGGTTTCCAAAGCGGAGGCAGTAGCCAAAAAAGCATTGGGCAAGTGCAAAAATGACCCGAAAAAAGATTTTGAGACCGAATTTTTCAAAGAATGGAAACAGGAGGGATTTGATAAAAAACGCTATCAGCCACTTTTCCGCAAAGAATTTTTCGATGTCATCATCGGCCAAATAATAAAACCTATTCCTTCGTCTCCACCCGGTGAGCCAATTCGCAACCTTGAAACAGGGTTATGCTGATTTTGTCAAACAAAATTCAACTAAAAATGGAAGAAGATACCGGCGTATTCAACCCCGTTTTGCTCACGCAAATCACTCGCCCGCAGGATTGTTTCCTCGGTGTCGCAATCCCCTTGACCTTAGAGGCCGTGCAACAACAACTTGCTGCCCCACCTGAAACATACGATTTCATTAGAAAATACCTGTCCCACTCGCCCGACCAAACATGGTGGGAGATAGAGGGCGGGTATGGTGATATAGTTGAAAAAAAAATCCGCCCTTATCTCCAAGAAGTACGAAACAAGGGCATTGAAATCAAAGAAGGGTTTTCGCTGGCCGACCTGTTGAATATCCAACATGGCTTCAAAATCATCGCGCTGTTGGCACATTCTCCCAAAATTGGTGAAGTGGAGCTGGCCGATGGCATTCACACTGTAGGAGCATTTGCAACAGCCATTCCCAAAGATTACGCCGGCGTTTTCGATCTCATCAATTGCTGGTCAACCGAATTGCAAGACGCTATAAAATCCGCCCGGTCAGAATGTATCACCATTGGCAACGAAGGGGAAAGAGATTTAGGCATCGCTATGTTTGTTTATAAACAACTGATTAAGAGGTTGACGACCGGAGATGTAAATTATGTGGATGTCCGCAAAGAATTAGGAGGAATATATTCCAAAGCGCAGTGGAATTTTTTGAATTTCATTTCCAGTAAAATCAAAAACCTTTTCAACTGAAACGCCATGTCAAAGCTCAAAAATCTGTTAGAACAATATGTCTTTGAAGCCCGAAGGGTGAAAATGGGTGATGGTGACAACGCTGTTCAAAACGCTGCTTTTCGAAAAGACGCGGAAAGAATCCTTCTTCGGAACAAAAAATGGGCCACAGCCTGCTTGGTGCTTTTGGCCGCCGTCTTGCTGTTCTTGGCCGGGTTTGCGCTCTGGAACTTGGGCAACCCACAGTACCTCCAAACGATATTTGGCATTTGGGGAGTCTGCCTCGGAGGGCTGTTTTTGGGGTTGCACAAACTCTGGAGGGAAAAGACAGTGGCCGAATTAGCACTGTTAGCGGTGAAATATTCCGGGGATGACAAACAGTTTATTATCAATATGTTCGAGGTGCTCGGTGCCAAGATTTGAGAAAAGCATATAACATTTCAGGCTATAGGAGGACAAAAAGTCTCCTAAATCTTGTCCGATATACTTTTTTGGGGCGGTTTTTTGGGGTTGGCTTCGCAGGCATTTTCATTTGACCAAAAGCATTTTTTGCGTGTTCAGTCAGTGTATTAAAGGAGCAATTAGCCATCAAAAAGGCTTTGATTAAACGGCAAAACCGGGGCATCAAAGCCAGTAATTTTCTGCTTTTTGTACCTATTAAACTTATCGGATGGTCTACCTAACTAAATCTCTACCTTTTATATTCTGAGATAACACACTTGTGGTGGCCTGCTGTACTTCAATTCAGATGAAAACGATAAAGGAGGCGGACTAAAACATAATGCAAGGGTCGGACACATCAATGACACTCCAAAATCTTAAATTTTTTGTTTTCACCTCCGATTTTGAAGATTTGCCCTCGATTTTTTTACAAAAACAAACCGATAAATATCCAGGTTAGAAAAGCTGAAACATATTTTTTATTTAAACTAATGATTGTAATCCGCACAATATCAATAAATTGATATGATTTCTGATTTTTTGGCACCCACTTTTAGCCGTGAAAAACTAAGTGCACTAATGTAGTGTTTTTCCTACCTTTTCCCCGCAAAAAAATCTATGCTACACTCAAAATTGTTCACGATCCTTCGCGCTTTGTCCAAAGAGGAGCTCGCGTCTTTTCACAAATACCTAAAAAAGGAGCATGGAAATCAGCGTATCGCTCTTTCCTTGTTTGCCCACATCAGGAAGTTTCACCCGCATTATCGTGATGAGAAACAACTTGAAATGGCCTATGCTTACCATAAGGTTTTTGGGGTTCAAATTGGCAAGAACCGAAAGTCGGTATCAAACACATTGTCCGATTTGTATATCTGGCTGAAGACTTTTTTGTTGTCCGAAAAAGCGACAAAAGACTCATTCGCAAGTCGGTTTTTATGGCTGGCAGTATTGCAAGAGCGGGGATTGCAGACCGAATTCTCGAAGCAAGCTATGCGACTTGAAAGTGAGGCGAGAAATATGCCCAAAAAGAGCGCAATGGATTACCTTAAAGAATTGACAGTCAATTATTTTGTCCACTTTTATCTTGCGTTAGAAAAATTTCCGGCCGAGGGAAAAAACATCTCCGGCCTTGACCTTTTCTATGTGCTGGCCAAGTTCAAATCAGCCTGCGAGAAGGCGAATTTTAGAAATGTCCAATCCGTAGAAATTGAGCCAGAGCCGCTACCTGCGAGTTTGGATATTTTCCTTATGCAGCAGATACAGCCTAAAGACCCGCTGTTCTTGCTGTACAAGGAGGTTTATCAATTGCTTGTCGCGCATCGCAACGAGAGCTTCGACAGGCTCGAAATCTTGCTGCCCAAATATGCAGATAAAATTGCCCCAGAAGAAATGAATTTGATAATTCGGTATTTGCACAACTACGCGACTTCGCAGATTAGAAAAGGCAAAGAAGAATTTTGGGAAAGGACGCACCTCCTCAACAAATTTAGTCTCGAACTCGGTATTTTCGCCAAAGAAGGGTTGATGGCTGGCGCACAGTTTAGTAACATCATAAGCGCTGCCTGCTACGCAAATGATACCGACTGGGCTCGCTCTTTTGTGCGTTCCCAAGGCTCTTTATTGAAAGAAGATATCCGCGAGGAAGTCATGCTATTGGCAAATGCTACAATCCTTTTTGAAGATAAGGATTTTCATCAAGTACTGGAGTTGCTGGCCAACAAGAACTTCCGAAGTCAGAATGATATGATTCGGTCAAAGGCATTGATATTAAGGAGTTTTTACGAACTCCAGGTAGAAGAGGACACTATTTTGAGTTTCTGTCGCACGTTTGAAGATTTCCTCCGCCATCACCGAGAGTTCAAACGTGAGGCGGTGGAAGCCACGAAACGGTTTATTCTTATTTTCAAAAAAATACTCCTCAAAAAGATTGAAAAAGACCGCATACTTCAGCTCATCGCAGAAGATAAGCCACTCTATTTCAAGGCTTGGCTGCTGAATAAAATGAGCGTTTACGAAAATAAATTTGCTGCTCCGAAACGAAAAAGGTGAGCCGCAAATTAGAGCCTCGAAGAGAGGTTTGGTAGGGGACAAATCTGCTGTCTTTTTCCACAAAAAAAGCCGCCCCCCTTTAACAGGAGAGCGGCTGAATTTTTCAGGAAAAAACCGAAGGATTTAACGGACGAGCAGCAATGGCTTCACCTCCGTCGAGTTGTCAGCTTCCACGCGCAGGAAATAAGTGCCGACCGGGAAACGGGCAGCATCCCAACGCAGGGTGGTTTTGCCTTCCAATGCGCCATTGTAGATCGTGGCCACTTCCTCGCCGAGGGCGTTCCACACGACCACGCGGGCGCTGGTGGCTTCTTTCAAATTGATATCAATGTTCAGCACATCGCTGAATGGGTGCGGGTAGGCTTTCACCTCAAACACACCAGTGGTGGTGTTGCCCGCCAAGATGTGGTCCACAGGGCCTTCTTTGACAAAATCTTGGTCGTCGCATCCGGCTTGGAAGAAACTCACCGAACCTTGGTCTGTTTTTCCGGCCACGTCGTCGCGCAATGCGCCGACGATGATGGTGCGCTTGTAGATATCGAGCACGGTACCGAACTGGTCGTTCTTGGTACCCGTGTTGTCAAAGATTTTGCTCACATATTCCCAGAAGCCGTTCGGCTGGCGCTGCCAGACATAAGCCGCGCCAGAGTTCGAGCCTTTGATGTTGTCAAAACGAGCGCCTATCGCCGCGAAGTTGCCGTTGACGGCCACTGCGATGCCGAATTGGTCGCTCGATGTGCCGTCTTGTGGCAACAGTTTGATAGCCTGGCCCCAGTTGTTGGTGCCGCCGATGTTGCGCTCGAAGATATAGGCCGAGCCGGAGTTCGCGCCGTTGTCGTCGTTCAAGTTAGCGCCCACGATGATGGAGCTGGCATTGATGCCCACGCTCACGCCAAAGTTGTCGAGCGCTGCGCCGTCGTTGGCCATGAGTTTTTTCACTTGGCCCCAAGCATTCGCGCCGCCTTGGTCTCTGCTGAAAATATATGCTGCGCCAGCGTTCATGCCTTTTTCGTCTTCCAACGATGCACCAACAACGGCCATGACATCATCAATTTTGAGGCTGGCGCCAAACATATCGCCGGCCTCGCCGTCGGCAGCCGTGATTTTTGTCACTTGGCCCCAATTGTTCGCGCCGCCTTGGTCTTTGCCAAACAGGTAAGCAGCACCTGCATTCAAGCCTTTTTCGTCGTTCATGCTGGCGCCCACGAGGATGTTGTTGCCAGAAACCGAAACGGCAGTGCCGAAGTTGTCGCCTGCAAACCCGTCAGCGGCGGTGATTTTTTTCGCAAAATTCCAAGTGTTGCCCGCGTCTTTTACAAAAATGTAAGCAGCACCGGCATCGGCACCCAAGTCGTCGTCTTGCGGAGCGCCTACCACGATAAAGTTGCTGTGAACAGCCACGCTGGCGCCGAACAGGTCGTCGGCTTCCACTTGCGGCGGGTTGAGCACTGCGATTTGCTGCCAATCTTCAGGGTTGGCGTCGCTTTGGAAAAGGACGTAAGCCGCGCCAGAATTGACGCCATTGGCATCTGCATTTTTAGCGCCCACGACTGCGTATCCGCCAGAGACGGCCACACTTGCGCCGTACAGGTCGCCTTCTGTACCCGTATTTGCCAATTGTTTGCCTACTTGGCGCCATGCGTCGTCGGCTTCGTCAATAAAGCCGTCGCAGTCGTCGTCGAGGCCGTTGCAAATTTCAGGCGCGGGATTGACCACGATATTGAACATGCAGGTCGTCTCGTTGCCAGCTGCGTCGGTAGCCGTCACCATCACCATCGTAGTGCCGATAGAGTAGAGGCCATCTTCCGAAGGCGGCCATTCGCTGTAACCAATAGTGACGCCGGGGCAGTTGTCGGTAGCCGTTGCGGCGTAATCTACTTCTGCCTGACAGGGCAGGTTCGGGTCATTCACCGTGTAAATATCGTCTGGGCAGTTGAGCAGCGGGTACTGGTAGTCCACCACAGTGATGGTTTGTACGCAGGTCACGTCGTTGCCAGCCGCGTCAGCAGCCGTCCAAATTACTTCCGTGACACCAACTGGGTAGATGTTGCTGGTGCTGTTGTTTGTCAGGCTCGAAACACCGCAGTTGTCCGTGGCATTCGCTGAGCCGAGGTAAGGAATGACAGCGTAGCACTGCTTGAGGGTGTTGTTTTTTACAATATTGGCCGGGCAGGTCAGCGTCGGGTTTTCGTTGTCGAGCACAATGACATTGAAGCTGCAAGTAGCCATGTTGCCAGATGCGTCAGTTGCTTTGTAAACCACGGTTGTCGTGCCTACTGCGAACAACGAACCGCTCGCCATGCCGCTCACAAAAGTGACCACTACACCGGGGCAGTTGTCGGAGGCCGTGATTTTTGGCCATTCCACCACTGCGCCACACACGCCGGGGTCGTTCACCACGGTGATATTGGCCGGGCAGTTGTTGAACACCGGGGGCTGCACATCCAGCACAGTCACAGTGAAGCTGCAAGTAGCCATGTTTCCAGCCGCGTCAGTCACTTTCCAAACATTGGTAGTGACACCCACCGGGAAGAAAGAACCGCTCGGCAGGCCTGCGATTTGCTCAATCGTTGCCCCAGGGCAGTTGTCGCTGAAAGTTGGGTTCGGGTAAGTAACTACTGCGCCGCACTCGTCGGTGTCGTTGTTCCGAACTATGTTGGCCGGGCAGGTGATGGTCGGTGCCTGCACGTCGTTCACCGTCACGGTGAAGCTGCAAGTTGCCGAATTGCCGGAGGCATCGGTTACTTGCCAAACATTGGTAGTGGTGCCAACCGGGAAGAACGAGCCGCTCGGCAGGCCGCTCACCAACATGATGGTAGCGCCGGGGCAGTTGTCGCTGAAAGTTGGGGCCGGATAAGCCACGACAGCACCGCACTGGTTCAAATCGTTGCCGACTTCAATATTGGCTGGGCAGGTGATGACGGGCAGTTCGTTGTCATTTACGGTGATGCTGAAGCTGCAGGTAGTGCTGTTGCCCGAAGCATCGGTGGATTGATAAGAAATGACAGAAACGCCTTTCGGGAAAGCCGAGCCGTTGGGCAGGCCGCCTGTTTGCATCAAAGTCGGCACGTCGCAATTGTCGTGCGTGGTCGGATCCGACCATATCACTACTGCCGAGCAGAGCCCCGGGTCAGTATCAATGACCACATCAAATGGGCAAGAAAGATAAGGCGGGTCGTTGTCCACCACCGTGATGGTGAAATTGCAAGTGGAGACATTGCCCGAAGCATCAGTGGCTTGGAAGCCCACCACGTTCACGCCGAGCGGGAAAGAAGAGCCGCTGGGCAAGCCGAGGTATTGCTCGGGGTTGGCGGAACCGGAGCAGTTGTCCGGTGCCACCGGGCACATGAACATCGCCACAGCCGTGCAGGTGTTCGGGTCGGTGTTCAGCGTCTGGTCGTCTGGGCAAGTGATAATCGGCGCAGTCACGTCAACAGAATATGCTTCCATCACGCAAGATGCCGAAAGGCCGGGGCCGTCTGTAACAGTCAGTGTGACAAGCGTTTGGCCAAATCCAACTTCAGTGCCGGCAGCCGGGCTTTGTGTCACGGTGAATCCGCCGCAGTTGTCAGCAGCAATTGCCAAGCCGGTAAAATCAGGCAGTGGCGTTTGGCAGTCGTCGTCCGCATTGAAAGATTGCGGGTCGGGGCAACTGATAGTCGGCGGAGTCATATCCTCTGCCGATGTTTGGAACGAGCAGGTAGAAGTGTTGCCCGAATCATCCGTCACGGTCATGACAATAGTCAAGAAACCTGCGCTCACTGTGCCGGGAGCCGGGTCTTGGGTCACCGATTGAACAACGCCACAATTGTCAGAAGCAACCACGAGGCCTGTGTAGTCAGCCGTGATGGCTTCACAATTTGCATCGGTAGTAACAGAAACATCAGGCGGGCAAACCGAAATGGTCGGGCCGTCGTCGTCCGAAACTACCACATCGAAGGAGCAGTTGGAAATGTTTCCAGCAAGGTCTTGCGCGCTGAAGCTAATCGGGGTCGTGCCCAGATTGAAAACAGAACCGCTTGTCGGCCCGCTGGTTTGGGTAACAGACACCGAAGCATCACAGTTGTCAGTAGCCGTAGGTGCAAAAGTGGCAACTGCGGTGCAAACACCTGCATCGGTGCCTACCGCTACCACCGTCGGGCAGTCAAGCACTGGTGCTGTGTTGTCTTCAACAGAAACATTGACAGAACACTGGGAAGAGTTGCCCACAGCATCGGTCAGCGTAATTGTGACCGTTGCGCTGCCCATAATCACCGTTCCGGCCATCGGCGATTGCACGATAGTGATGCCGGGGCAGTTGTTGTCATACAATATTGCCGTAAGGTCGGGCAGGGTAGCTTGGCAGTTGGCATCGCCAGAGAGTACCGGGTCGCCGCCACAATCATTGATGACGGGTGCTTCATCGTCAGAAACCGTCACCGAAAAACTGCACATTGCACTAAAACCCGCTCCGTCGGTAGCCGTGAAAGAGTTGGTAGTGGTGCCAATTGGGAACAGGCTGCCAGAGGCCAAACCCATGTCTTGTGTCACCGGAGCAACACAGTTGTCCAAAGATGTCACCGAATAAACAATGGTGGCGCCACAATCACCTGCGTCATTGGAAGTGACGATATCAGCAGGGCAAGAAATGCTTGGAGGTGTGATATCGGTCGTTGTGATGGCCAAAGTGAAAGTGCCGGTATTGCTGCTAAAGCCTTCTACAACAGCATAGTAGGTGCCGACTGCGAGGCCGTTCAACACCAGCGACGACCTTGTTCCGCTGCAAAGCGGGCCGTTGTCATCATTGAAAGCGATTTGCGTTCCGGTCTCATCCAGAATGTGCAGATAAGTATCAAACGATGCGGTGCAAAGCGAGACACTAATATTATCGTCGCAGTCCGTCACTTGGAATTGGTAAAACACATCTGGCGATGCCGCTGCATTGCCGCCTGTGTAAGTGCTTGTCCAACAGTTGGCAGCCAAGTTGTTTCCGGGTACCGATTGCGGGAGCGGGCCAAGCACGATGGGGTTGGCAAAAGTATTGCCCACTGGCTCGGGTGTTACGTTCACTTCCAAAGGTGCCGATGTGGCGTTTTCCCCACTATTTGTGCAAGTGACGATACACTGATACCAAGTTGGAGTCGTGGCATTTGTAGTCAAAGAAGAGCTGGTCGCTCCCGATATGTCAGCATAGCTTACACCGTCCGGCGAAGATTGCCATTGGTAAGTGAGGCCAAGTGCCTGCGTTGCGCCTGAGAGACTGAGCGTAAAGTTAACACCTGAACAAACAGGGTTTGCCGTAGAGGCTGTGGTGCCAGCCACAGGTGTGCCCATACACATAGGTGGGGGCGTGAAGGTGTACATCCTGCCAGAACCCGGCCATACTACATTAGAGTTGTTCGCCGTAGTTGTGCTGGTAGTGTGCGTCGTCGTCGTGATGCTGTGGAAATTAGTGGCCGTCGTGCCGTTGATACCGTTTGAGGCGGAACTTGAGTTGCCTCCGACTGAGCCATACCTGAATTCAATTGCGCCGGTTGTTTCGTAGAGCCATAATTGCATCGTGCTGTTGGCAGCACCGGTCGTGTTGCGCGGTATGGTCACGAACCACTGCACCACCAGAATCCTGTTGGGCGCCGTGCCGTTTACCACATACGTCACATTGCCGGTGGTGCCGGTAGCAAGGTCGTCCCAATAAGGAAAAAGTTTAGGGATGTTTGTGGTGCTCGTGATGCTGTTCGAGAATTGGGAAACAGCCACCGGAGCGCCCAATTTCAGAAAACCATCTGGGGTTACTGAAAATTGGGTGTAGGTGTTGCCCT
>CAYZVM010000014.1:0-30206 GCA_964481485.1 uncultured Saprospiraceae bacterium
CCAATCACAGTTCGTCGTCAGCGTCACCGATTGGCCGCCGCCGGGTGCCGGGAAGCTGAGGCTCGTTGGATTGACGGTCAAAACGGCGCTCGCGGCATTTTGCGAAACCACCACATTTTGCGTCGCTTGCCCGTTGCAGCCCGAGAACGTCAACGTGATATTGCGCGGGTCAAAACCGGTGTTTTCGTTGGCAGTCACGGTCAAAGTCACGGTGCCAGCCGCGCCCGACGAGGGGGTGACGCTGAGCCATGCTGGAATGTTCGAAACACTCCAATCACAGTTCGTCGTCAGCGTCACCGATTGGCCGCCGCCGGGTGCCGGGAAGCTGAGGCTCGTTGGATTGACGGTCAAAACGGCGCTCGCGGCATTTTGCGAAACCACCACATTTTGCGTCGCTTGCCCGTTGCAGCCCGAGAACGTCAACGTGATATTGCGCGGGTCAAAACCGGTGTTTTCGTTGGCAGTCACGGTCAAAGTCACGGTGCCAGCCGCGCCCGACGAGGGGGTGACGCTGAGCCATGCTGGAATGTTCGAAACACTCCAATCACAGTTCGTCGTCAGCGTCACCGATTGGCCGCCGCCGGGTGCTGGGAAGTTGAGATTGGTAGGATTGACTGAAAGCGCGGGTGCTGCCGCCACGATGTTCACGGTGTAATCTTCTACTTCGCCGTATTCATACGGTGCCTCGCAGGGGTCAGAGGGCAAGACATCCCACTTCATGTTTACCCGCATACGCGTGGGGCCGGTGCTGGCATTTGCCGGGGCGACGAAACTGCCAGTCACGGTGGTGTTGCTGCCGGGATGCGTATATATCAATTCTCCCGCATCGGTAAAGTCATTGTCTTTGTTCCAATCCACCCATACTGACCATGTTTCTGAATAATCGGTGTTCTCAAAACCCGGTGTCAAAGCGAGTGAATAGGTGTCTCCTTGCGTAAAATTGGTAGAAAAACTGGTGAAATCCGCATAGCCCCAGTTGTTGCCGGAAGTGTTGTTGATGCTGCCGATATTGACATTTTCAATCCATTCGTCGGGCAAAGGGAACGGCGTGGAATCTTCACCATAAGAGGGGCAGTAATTGCTGCAACCAGTGCTCAAAAAAGTTGAAATGTTGGAAAATGAACTCGAACCGCTGGCGCACACCGATTTTACACGAAACTCGTAATTCGTACACGGCACCAAGTAAATCAGGTCATAACTGTTTATGGCAATGGCCGCGATTTCTCCCCAAATAGTGCCGCCTTGTTCCCTGATTTCAAGGGTGTAATCGGAAGCCCCGGACACCGCGCCCCAGTTGATGGTGGCCGTTCGTTCGGTGATACCCGCCACGGACAAATTGGCGGGCGTATTGCAACTCACCGTGCCTTGCACGTTGATGGTGTAATCTTCTATTTCAGCAAAAATAAACGCGCCGCACGGCTCGGGCAGGGTGTTCCACTGCATACTCACGCGCATCCGTGTGTTGCCGATGCTGGCGCTGAGCGGTACGGTGAAAGAACCGGAGACGGTGGTAGCGCTGCCCGGATGGGTGAACACCTGTTCGCCCGCGTCTGCGAAGTCGTTGTCTTTGTTCCAATCCACCCAAACCGACCATGTTTCGGCGTAAGCCGTACTTGCAAAACCGGGTGTCAGGGTGAGGGTGTACGTGCTTCCTTGTGTGACATCTGTGGAAAGATTGGTGTAGTCGTTGTACCCCCAATCGTTGCCAGAAGTGTTGTTGATGCTGCCGATGCTGACATTTTCAATCCATTCGTCGGGCAAAAAAGTCGGCGGTTCGAGCAGTGTGTCAATGCCATAAGAGTTGCAATAGTCGCTGCAACCGGGAATGTTGAATGATTGAATAGAGGAATAATTGCTCGAATTGTCGGCACAAACGGCCTGCACGCGGTACTCATAGTTGGTGCAGGGAGTGAAGTAAACCAGCGAGAGCGACGTCCCCGAAATGCCGGAAAAAGTAAACCAGTTCGGGTCGCCCGCCACCCGCAAATCTACATTGTACGACACAGCGGCATTTACCGCTCCCCAATTGAGCACGCCCGCACGCGGCTCGAGGCTTGTCGTGTTGAGGTTGGACGGGATGCCACAGGTAGCGTTGAGCGGCTCTAAATCCGATTCCCAAAGCCCGCGCCCATAGGTGGATGCGCGGATTTTGCCAGTGCTGTGGCGGATTTCCAAT
The DNA here is from genome assembly GCA_964481485.1 of uncultured Saprospiraceae bacterium. GTDB lineage: Bacteria > Bacteroidota > Bacteroidia > Chitinophagales > Saprospiraceae > M3007. The sequence continues at coordinate 2,177 of CAYZVM010000014.1, forward strand.
TCGGTGACGATGACATTTGGCAAGCCCGTGTTGAACAATTCCCAAGTCGTCGCGCCCGCGTCCCGGCGATACACGCCCACATCCATGCCGAGATACATGACACCGCCGCTGTTCGGCTGCACGATGACGCAGTTGGCCGGGATGTTGGGCAGCCCCACCGAAATGCTCGCCCAAGTCGTGCCGCCTGCGGTGGAGCTGTACACCTTTTGGTTGGAGGTGTAGCCCCCAAAAGTCACATACACCGTGTTTGCGTCGCCGGGATCCACGGTGAGGTAGGTGATAGAATTGCTGGTGGGCAGGTTGCCGGTCACGTTGTCCCAAGAAGTGCCGCCGTTGGTGGTTCGGAACACTTGGTCGCCGTCGCAGGCATAAATCGTGTTGCTGTTGGAAGGCGCGACGGCGATATGTTGCAAATCAAAAGTTGCTCCCAATGAAGAAATAACCGTCCAAGAATTTCCCTGATTAGTGCTTTTGTAAACATCATCGTAGCCCGCATAAATCGTGGTGCTGTTGTTTGGGTCCATCACAAACGGCGTCACCCATGCGCCCTCTGGTTCGCCCGGCAGGTTATTATAGATATTTGTCCAACTGCCGCCGCCATTGGTGGAGCGGCGGAGGATACCATACTGCGTTTCACCGTACATGATGCTGGAGTTGGTGGGATGGATAAAACACTCCATGCCGTCGCCGCCGATATTGTCCGTCCACACGCCCGTATTGCTGCGGAGTTTGGTGCCGTTGTCCTGCAATCCGGTAATCACCTTGTTGTCCGACTGCGATACGCCGAGCCGGTACATTTGGCTGATAACCAAATTGCCGCTGATGTCCGTCCAAGACGTGCCGTTGTTGGTAGTTTTGTAAATACCGCCGTCGCAACCTTGGTACAAAGTATTGCCGAGCCAAAGCAGGGCGTGTTTGTCGGCGTGATTCACCGGCACGCCGCCGGGGCCTGAATTGTTCCAATATGTGGCGAGCGACCACGAGGTGCCGCCATTGGTTGATTTCCAAAGATTGACGCCGCCGACAAAAATCAGGTCGGCATTGGTGGGGCTGACGGCGATGCAGAAGTCGTACCAGCCCTGGCCTTTTTCGCTCGAACCGGTGGAAGGACTGCTGAGCAAATTGGGCGAAGAAGATTTCAAGGTGTAGGTGTCGCCGCTGTTGGTCGAGACGTACAGCCCGTTGAATGCGCCATAGGTGTCCGTCGCGCTGGAACTGCTCGCTGCGGCCACAAATGCAGCATTGGCGGGGCTGACAGCCATGACCACGCGCTGCGAATTTGGAATGGTGAACGAGGTCGTCCAAGTAGAGCCGCTGTTCGTGGATTTATAGAGTTTGTCGTCCGATGCGGCATAAATGGTGTTGGGGTCGCCGGGCTTGAATCGGACATCAAAAAAATTGTCGTTCACCACTTTTGTCCAAGTCGTGCCGCCGTTGGTGGTGCGGTAAAGGCCGTCGCTGGTGGCGGCCAGCACCGTCGCTGTGGAGGTCGGGTGAACGATAATATGGCGGATGTATCGGTAATTGGTGAGATTCCATGAGAGGCCGGTCGAGTTCCAAGAAGTGCCGCCGTCGGTGGATTTCAGCACCCCGATGGAGGGTTCGTAATTGCCAAACCCGTCGCCAGTGCCGAGGTACATCGTGTTGGTGTTGGTGGGGTCAATGGCGACCGCCGTGACGCTGAGCACCGTGAGGTTGTCCGTGTTGGTACTCCAAGAAGTACCGCCATTAGTGGTTTTCCACAGCCCGCCGGTAGGTACGCCCACCCAGATTGTGTTGCTGTTGTTGGGGTCAACGGCGATGCAGTTCACCCGGCCAATGCCGTTGTAGCCAGATGCCGAAGAGCTGGGACCCATGCTTGTCCAGTTGGCCGCAGATGTGCTTTTGGCTTCGGGGAGCGTGGTCAAATAGTTGTTCCACTCCACGTCTTTGATGTTGGAAGCAGGGAAAGTGCCGTCGGGCAGAACACGGCTTTGCCAAAACCATTCCCAACGTTTGAAAACGGTGTGGCCTTCCCCTTTCCCCGGGGTTTTTCCGGCCCAATAGTCGTAAAAGTGCTGTCGGAGGGTGGGGAAATCTGCGTTGGGGTTTTCAGATGGAGACCAAGTTTGAGCAAAAGCAGATTGGAATACGGTCAATAAAATGACTGCGAACACGGAGCGGTTTTTCATTTCAAAATAATTTTTTGGTGAATGAATTGACAAACGTAGAGAATCTTGGAATACTGAAATGCCGGGCAAGTGATTTTTTGCCAATATGAGACATTTTGAAAATGCGGCGGGCATCACGATTTCAAACCCAAATGCGTCGGCAACCCATCGAGGCTGACCAGGTTTTTCTGTTGAACGTACTCGCGGAGCCCGTCCTCGCCTTTTTTGGCCGCCCATTCAAAATGGATGTCGCGCTCGCCGACATAGTCGAACAACGGCACCCCAAAACCACAGGAAGTTTGCACCAAATCTATATCGGCCAAGATGATTTGCCGGGTGCTGGGATAAATCGTAAAATGCGGCGCGTACACATCCCAATCCGCGCTGCCGGGTAACACCGTACATCCTTTTCCGTACAGTCGCAGGATGTTGGGCGGCCCCTCAAAGGAGCAGAACATGATGGTGATGCGGCCATTTTCGAGGGTGTGAGCGGAGGTTTCGTTGCCGCTGCTGATCAAATCCATATACGCTACCCGATGCTCCGACAGCACCCGGAAACAATCTAACCCTTTGGGCGAGAGGTTGATGCGCCCCTCGGCGCTGAGCGGCGCGGTGCTGACAAAAAAGATGTGTTGTCGCTCGATAAATGCTTGGTGCGCGGGGGAGATGGCGGGGTGGAGTTTGCCCATAGGTTGTGTTTTTGGCAAATGCCGGATGAATTTTTAGATTTAAGAAGGCAAAAGTGAAAACCTTATTGATGATATTCAACACGCATTCCAACTTTGATTTTTTCCATTTCACTCAAACAAACAAACGATTCACTCAACCAAATACCGCATCCACTCGCAATAGTTTGAGAAGGCCGGTACAGCAGCCCCATTTTCGTGTCATTAGTTCACCTAAATGAGATGAAATTATGAAAACGCACCTTCTTTTCTCCGCGCTTGGCCTTATGCTGTTGATGACCGCTTGCCAAAAAGGCGAACTCCCAACACTTGATACGACCGATAACGTATTCGCTCCGCCAGCCAGCGACCGCTGCGGATGTCTGCCGCCCGTGGCGCTCGAAACCGATAAAATCACCAATATCTCCGCGCTGCTGCTCTGGGATGCCATGCCGGAATCCGTCGGTTATCGCATCGAAATAGCCCGCGTAACAGACCGCGCTGCCGACGATAATTTCAGCAATGCTTATGTGATCGAGACGGCAGGAGAAACCGAACTCGCCCTCACGAACCTCACCCCAAACACGCACTACAAATATCGGGTGACGACCATCTGCCGTGTCATGGATAGTTTTGTGTCGCCGACGGCGTACTTCCACACCAAAACGACCCCGCACGGAGACCCCGGCCTTCACCTCCAGAAGGCTCTTAAGCAGACGATTGAGGTGAAATGAACAGGTTTTTTGCAGAAATTTTTCGCCCTGCCTGATGCTTTTATCGGGCAGGGCGAAAATGGCAAAAAGGTGATTATCGTGCCTCATGCCGGCTGCCAGTTGGCCAATCTCCGAAAAAGCAGCACCTATACCCAGCCAACTGACAGTTGGCGTTGCGTTCCCTATATGAGCGGGTGAATGACATTTAGTCATTCACCCGCTTTTTATTTTGGAAAAACCCGCCCGTTTATTATACATTTGTTCAAAATTTTTTAACCAAAACCGAATCAGCATGGGGTCTCCTTCTATTCCCGACAACTACGATTTTGACCACACCATCGGCGGCGGATTGGCCATTTCAACCGACTCGAACGTGACCGCCACCACCACCGTGGTCGGCAACGCAAACCAGCCGGTGGCAATGCTCATGACCGGCGACCCAAACAAACCTATCACCACTCAAATTCAGGGCGATGCTTCAAAACCGGTTGCATCGTTAGTGACCGGTGACCGAAACAAACCCGTCACCACCCTGCTCATTGGCGATGCTTCTCAGCCCGTCGCCTCCACCGTGGAAGTCCTCAACCTGCCGCGTTTTTCCCTGCAAGACATCAAAGATTTGAAAAACGGGCGGGTGCGCATCCCCAATTACAACCAGTTCTGTTTCAAAGTTTTGGGCATCGAAGTGTTCACATGGTGCCTCGGCGGCGAAGCACAGGTCATCAGCGAGCCGTACGTCCCGAACGCCTACGAAAAATGCGAAATCCCCTGCTGCGATGTGGACACCCGGCCATTCCCGGAAAACGACTCAACCAGAGGCCATTGACCGATTAAAAAACTTGAACTATGCTAACGTTCTCCTCGCGCTCGCTCGACCATCCGGTGGAATGCCAAGAAGAAGAAATCGTCCTGACCGGGCGACCCGCTTTTTTGAAAGGCCACCTGACACTCGAAAACCACACGGGCGACACCGTCTTTGTCCGCGATTTGCCCATCAAAAGCAAAAACCGGAGCCTGCAAAACCCCGCTGAAAGTTTGCAAGTCAACACCGCCATGCAGCCCGGCGAGGTGCGCAACCAAAAAGTAGTGCTTGCCCTCGACCCACGCACACCTCCCGGCACTTATAATTTTCAAATGCCCATCGGCGGTCGCGACCGCTCGGTGCGTGTGGTGGTGCAAGAAAACCTCGCCATCAAAATCAACCCGGCCAAAGTACACCTCACGGGCGTGGCGCCGGGCATGACCCACGTCCGCGAAATTCAGTTGAGCAACGTCGGCAACCTGCCGTTCATGGTGCCGTCCATCCGGCACAACACCATGCTTGACATGGATTTGTTCTGCCGCAATTTCGCCCTCGCCACCCGCAAAAAAGCCAAAGAAGGATTTGAGGCGTGGGCCGATGCATTGATAGAAGGCATCGGCGAAGATTTGGCCGACTGGGTGGAAATTCAAATCCGAGAATCCGGCCAAGTGGTACAGCCCGGCCAGACGATTTCGCTGCACGTCACATTCACTTTGCCAAAAGACATTGACCCCGGGCGCAGCTACGAGGGCAATATTCGCATCCACGACCGCTCGCTGAGTTATTATATTTTCGCAGCACCATCTGCCGACAAACCCGCCGCTCCCGAAAAGGCAAAACCTACTGCCCAAAACCCCATAAAAAACACCACCGCCTCCCGCTCATCTTCCAAACCGAAAAAATAATACATCATGGCCGACGACGCTACCAAAACAATGCGCCAGTGGAGCGATTCACTCGCCAAAATCAACAACGCAACCCTGCGCATGATGCGCCGCGCAGTGGACGACAACATCCAGTTCGCCGGAGAAATGCAAAATTTCTTCTCAGAAATGGGCATCGCGCTGCCCGGCATGGGCAAACCCGGCACTGCCAAACACCCCTCCAACTGCCAGTGCGGCTGTTGCCCGCCAGAATGTGATTGCCCACCGCGCTGCCTGCTCCAACTCCACCGCAGCGCCTATCCCGGCGAAACAGTGGTGGTGCCGTTTAGCGTACGCAACACGACCGGCATGGCGCGGACGTACAAAGTGGGTGTCCGCGATTTGCTCGACCAGCAGGGCAATCCCGCCCCCGGCCAAGTTTTTGTCAATCAAAACTCCATCACGCTCCAGCCCGGTCAGGCCATCACGTTGTTGGCGCAGGTGAATTTGGGGCAGTTTCAAACTGGCATTTACGAAACCGACATCGTGCTGCGCGAAAAAGACGTGAACCAAAACATCTGTTTCCGGCTCGAAGTGGTGCCGTTCCCCGATGCGCCCGAAGCCCGCCCGTGGGACGAAAACAAATTGCTGACACACTTCCAAAGTTGGCAAAGCCATTATTACTGTACCCCGCAGAAACCGGCCAGTACGATACCTGGTACGCACGTCAAGTAATTTCACCATGCCAGCATCTGAAAAAAACCAGCCGGACGAACTCCTGCAAGGCTTTGAACAATTGGCGCGGAAATACGCCGAACTCAACCTGCTTTTTTGGAAAGAAGGTGCCAAAATGCTGACACATTGGGCATCCAATCCCGGCAATACAAGTGCCAGCAAAGATGCCTTGCGCGATTCGTTCCACGACTGGCTCACCATCAGCCACCAGCACGTTGACGACCTCATTGATTTGGGAAAACACGCCGCGCATCGTTTCAACGAGGCTTTTGAAAATACAGCAACCGCAAAATCTTCATCGGAAAAAACGGCACAGCCCGAGCCGCCCACCGCGACTGTGCAGCCTTCATCCAAAATGCCCTTCGCCCCGAACGCTGAACAGCCGCATCAGCATGTCGAACTGAAATTGAGCGGTCTGCCCGGCGAAACTATCGTCAGCGGTTTCAACCTGAAAAGTGCCAACGGCGAGCAGCGCAACGGGAATTTTGAGGCCTCTCTTTTCCACCCTGAAAACGGTGGCGCGGCCATACCCGGATTCCGGCCAGTTTTTCAGCCTGAAAATTTTTGGATAATGCCGGGGATAGATATGCCGATTGGGATAGAGGCTGCGCTGTCGCCAGAGTTGCCGCCCGGCATCTACCGCGCCCATGTCGTTGTACATGGCTTCGAGCAAGCCTCGTTCGATGTGGTATTGACCGTTGAAAAAGGGAAAAAACTGGCGCGGAAGAAACCGCAGCCCAAGAAGGAAAAGTAGTTTTGAAACTCATAGGCACATGGAGCACATAAGAGATTCTCAAAAAACTGTGTGCCCTATGTGCCTATGTGTTTCAAATAAAAACCCGGTCACTTTCCTTTCGCCAAATGCTCCCCCAACGTTTTCATCATCTTGTTGAAATTATTGGGGATGACCTTGCCCACGATGTTTTCCACGCCCTGCAGGAGCATTCCCGTCACCACTTTATTTTGTGCAATGGCGAGTGTGCCGTGGAATGTGACACGTGTACCCAAGCCGCCCATCGCTGGTTCAAACTTCGTAACGCCTTTGCAATCAATATATTCGGAGAGATAGTGCGGCGAAATTTCCCAGTGGCATTCCCAAAGTTCGTCTTTCCAAATGGCTGTATCCGTCCATTGCAACATTTCAGGTTTCACATATTGCATCAAAAAAACCGGCAAGTCGGGCGCTGCCCGCCAGATACTCACGACGCGGGTTTGACCCGGCGCGGGATGTTCCCGTTCTTGCTCCTGCACCGACTGAATTTCCTGCTGCATCTCGGCTATTTCCGGCAGGTGGTCGCGCATAGCCCACCAGACAATTTTCTGTGGGTATTTGAGGACGGCGGTGGTTTTGAATTCCATAATTTTAATGGGATAATGAAAGAATGGGATAATGGTATCAATCGGTTTTTTTCCTGAAATCATACACCTCCTCCGACAGCCGCATCATCGCCCGCACGGACGGCGGAATGTGCGCACTGCCAGCCAGCCAAGAAATCGCCTCCGTTAAGGCTTGGCGGGAAGGAATATGCTGGTAGCCGAGCGCAGCCAATTTGGAATGGTCGTACCAATAATAGCGACCCACCATTTTCGCCTGTTCGAGCGTGGTGGTCGGCTCGGATTGTGTGAGTTTCCCGGCCAGTTCGTACCAAGCAGCGGCAAGCAAAGAAGACGTGTGATTGGCTGTCATGTATGGCCCCGGCAAACCCGCCAATTCAGAAATCATGCGGTGCACCGTGTGCCACTCCAAATTCTCCGAACCGGCGAGATATGTTTCGCCCCGGCTTCCTTTCTCCGCCACGAGCAGGTGCGCCGCAGCCACGTCTTTCACTGAAGCAATATTGCAGCCGCCGAGCCAAGTCGCTTTCAACGGGTCTTTGAGGTAGCGGACAATCATGTGATTGCTTTCTGTCAAATTGAAATCCGGCGCACCGACGGTGACGGTTGGGCAAACCGCCCGCACATCCAAACCGTGATTTTGGGCAAATTCAAACGCGGCTTGTTCCTGCGCAATTTTGGAAGCAACGTAGGCCGAATGCTCTTGATTTTCAGCGCTTTGATTTTCCGAAATCGTTTTTTTGTTCAAAGAAAAACCGCGCACCGCCGACGAAGAGGTGAACACTACCTTTGGAATACCTGCTTTGGCGGCGGCTTCCAGCACGAGGAGCGTGCCATGCCGGGCGGTATCCATCAGTTCAGCCGCGCTGTGCCCCCAATAGGCATATACTGCGGCGGTGTGAAAAAGGGTATCGCAGCCTTTCATCGCTGGCACCAGAGTATTCGCATCAAGGATGTCGCCGAAAGCCAGTTCGACATCCAAATCTTTCAAACTTTCCAAATTGCTGCTCTCCCGCACGAACGCCCGCACGGTGTGGCCGTTTTGCAACAATGCCCGGACGACGTTGCTGCCAATCAATCCGTTGGCGCCGGTGACGAGTGCTTTCATGGCTGTTTACGGTTGTTGGTGAGCAAATAACGAACGTCGTTGTTCACGGCTTCGCCGAGGTCGCCGATGAAATTTTTGAGCGTGTCGCCGATAGAAGACTGGCTATTCCCATTGCCGGAAAAATGCCGGTAGCCGCGCTCGTCCACTTCGGCAGTTTGGGGCTCTTTACCGGCTTTTTTCGCCAATTGTTGAATTAAACCCGCGACGGCCGTGAGCATATCTTTCACCTGTTGCACCACGAGCAAGTTCGTGTTGTCGTCCGTTTCGCCGAAATTTTCGTCCCAACGTTCGCCCAGCGCAGTTTCCCGGCCTTCGTAGGCCGCTTCAAAATTTGCCATCGTTCTGGAAAAAAACGTGACGTAAGCATCCGACACCATGCGGTCTTTTACTTCAGGGAAATAATCCATGTTCATAGCTTGCCAGAACAGCGGCAGGGCAAATTTTTGTCGCGCCACGATGGTGACCAACGTGCCGTTTTTGCTGTCCGAAAATTCCACGAGGCCATCGTCGAATTCCGCGCTGTCGTTGCTGCTGTTGACCGTGCGCCAAAAAATCACCTGCTTGTTCCATTGATACCGAATGATTTCCAACTTGCCCACGTCAATATATTTTCCGCCAAAAAAGGTCATCCAGTTGGGCTGCGGCAGGTAAATATCGCGCTCGGCTTGCCGCACCGGGCGGCCTTCGCGGTCGCGTTCCACCACCGTATGGTTGCCGCCGATGTTGTCGTACATCATCTGGACGGCTTTTGAAATGTCCACTTTTTGGACAAAATTTTTGAAAGAAAGCGGCAAAATACGGCTGTATTCAAAAAGTACTGACCCGTCAATGTACCGCCATTTGAGGCCGTTTCGGTCGGGTTCGGTGAACTGCAACAGCGCGGCGAGGTGCAAAATGTAGTCTTCCACCGATTCGTAATCGGCTTCCTTGTAGCGGTCGAGGTCAATGTTGAGCGGCACCAACTTGCGGCGCAGTTGGTCTTTGCCATACATGATGTTCCAATTTTCCACACTCTGCTGCAACCCGCCGAGCAGGTTATTCAGCGCGACCATGACCCAATGTGGCCAAGGCTGGGTGTCGAGGTCGCCGAAAAATTTGGATAACACGCCGTTCACCTGCTCGTCGGCGATATTTTTGAAAGGAAACAACTCCGTGTTGACCGCGTAAAGCCAAGGTTTTGCCATGCGGCTGATAAACGGCGAGGCGTCGCGTTTGGCGACCGAATCGGCCAGCAAGAGGCTCGGCGTTTTCCAACCCGGATAGGCGCGGAGGCTGCCCGCGATGTTGTATTTTTTTGGCAAACCAATGGTTTTCAAGGCGTTGGCGTTGAGCGGCGAGGCGTAAGGGTCAAGCCCCATTTTGAGCGCGGCAGCCCAATCGGCGAGCAAAATGTCGTTGCCGGCGATGAGGGTGCGCGTGTCCAAAGGGCGATTCGCCCGGCTGCCCTGGCTGCCGTGGTTGCTCACGAATGCGTCAATGATGGCGAAATGCGCGGGCGTGTGCCGCAACAATTCGACGGCCACATCAGGCGCGGGCAGGCGTTGGCGATAGTGGTATTCTTTCTGGCGCATGGGCAAGATGTGCAGCACATTTTGCACACCCAGCGCGTAGCGGTAGGTTTCGTCGGTTTTGTTTTTTGCAAAACTGATGCGAAAATCTGCGTCGAGCCAAGCTTTGGAAAGTTGCGCCCCTGTGAGCGCACTGGCGACGGGGAAGGCTGCATCGGTCAAATTTTCGCTCAAATTCACGACCTCATAACCATTTCCCTGCGTCGTCACAAAACGGTAGCCGACCAATTCGGCCAGAATGAGTGGGTCGCGGTTGTCGAGCCAAGCATCGGCACTGCCCACCGAGTCGCCGAGCGCAATGCGAGCGTAGCCGTGTTCACACAGCCGGTCTATCAAGTGCTCTACTAAAGCCGGGTCGGTGCCGGTGGCGGTGCCGGCGTCGTAAAATTCAAAATCGGGTTTGATAAAAATAGAGAACTCGGCGGGTTTGCTTTTTGCGGCGCGACAGGCCGTGTCGAGTATTTGCCAAAAATCAGCCTTCTCCAACACCTCGTCCAGCAGGGCAAACTTGTCCTCGCCCGTCGTTTCTGCGACGGCGACGAGTGGGATTTGTGTGTTGGAAGTTGCTTTTTTTGGCATTGCTTGACAGGTTGTTTTTTGACAGGATTACAGGATTTACAGGAGGGGAGGTACCCCCTTCATAACTCACAACTTATCACTCATCACTTTTTCAACCATTCGCTGGCAGCTTTGGCTGCGCTGACCGAGGTGGTCATGGCGATGGCGGCGCCCCATTTTTGGGCGTTGGCGGTGAAGGCGATGGCGTTGTCGTAAAACTCGTCCAGCCCTTCCACCAACTTGGTGTCCATGCCCGCAGATTCGAGCATGGATTTTTGGCTTTTGACGACGGCGTTTTTGTAGTCCGTCCAGCCTTTTTCGAGGTTTTCGATGGTGTCGTTGAGTTTGGAGCCTGTGTCTTCGGCGTTGTTGACAAACGAATCCAACGCATTGGCGATGAAGTCATTGATGCCGGAGTTGGTGTTTTTTTCCTCGGTTTTCATTTCAAAAAAAGATTTGGATGAACAAAAAGGTCTATCGGGACTGGGCTACGTTTACGAAACCTTCGAAGGTTTCGTAAACGTCATTCATTTCGGACTCAACAAATAACTATGGTGAAAACCCAAACGCGGGTCGGCCATTTTGGGTATGTGCGGCACAAATTCCTGCACATCGGGCATGGGTACGCGCAGGCGCATTTGGAGCGAGGGGTAGTCGTAGATGGTGATGTGGTTCAGTCCCCGATTGGCGGTGAAAAGCAGGCTCTGGTCAGCCGAGAGTTGGCAAGCATGGATGGAGTCCATGAGCGTGAACCGGCTGATGCGCAGTGCGCCCATGAGGTGCCGGGTGCTGGTGAAGAGACCGCCGCGCACCATCGTGTCATAGACTTGTGTGGCCATCGTGCGTTTGTTGTTGCGGAGGGCAAAGGAGAAGTCGGGGCGTTCGTCAATGATGCGGAAATCGGCGAAGTTGTCGAGATTGATGAACACGACGGTGTGGCTGCCGCCGTTGCAAAAAATCAACTCTGTATCTGAAATTGCGATGTCTGAATTGATATGGGCGGGCATTTCGCGGCCGCACGCCCAATGGCGGGTCACCTTTTTTTCCGCCGCGTCTATTTCAAAAGCATATTCTTTGAAAAACGCCATCGCCCACTCGTGGTAATCTTCGTGGTCTTGGGGCAGCACACGGAACGACACGGCGTAGAACAAATCCTTTGTCGGGTGCGTAATCAGGTGCCAGCAAGTGGCGGGCAAATCTATCCGGGTGGCCTCACCTGTGGCTACGTCCCACACGCCCACCATTTTTGCCTCGCCGTCGCGGCGCAGGGCGGGGTTGTCCATTGAGCCATAGCAGATGTAGTTGCGCGATTTGGTGAACTTGATGCTGTGGGGCAACATGATTTTGTGCGGCCCCATTTTTTCGCCGCGTTTGCTCAGGTCGCGGGCATCGAATTTATAGAAAAAATCGCCGATGGCGGTGAGGAACTCGTGGTCGTTGAGCCAAGCGACGTGGGTGCTGCCGCGTATGCTGGTGTCACTTTTTTCGTAAGAAAGTGTGGTGGTGCGGGCGATTTCGTCCAGCGTGACGGGGTCGTAGAGGACGAGGTGTTGCGCCGCGGTGCCAAGGTAGCCGTAGTGCCTGCCCGGGCTGATGTTCACAGCATGACCACCTGCCAAACCATTGTAATACTTGATTTTGTAAGCATAAGAATTGTCCGCCGGGTCAAACAAAAAATTGCAAACCCCCGCCATGCCTTCCAAGCCGTTGATGCCGTTGCCGTCGAGTGCGATGTGAAAAGCATAGGGATAATTTTTCATAATCGGCGCGTATGTTGGGTTTTGGGCAAAAGTATAAGATTGTTGATGAAAAATTACTCCCTAATACCGTACCACTTCCGCAATGTCTGCTCCCCCATTTTTCCTTGCGGCGTATAGTCGCGTTCCGGGTAGCCTTCATGGCCGCGCATATTGGGAAACCATTTCCAGAGAAAACCGCCCGCCCACCAATTTTCGTGCTGAAAAGTGGAAAAAAGCGCTTCGTAGCAGTTGGCCTGCGCTTGTTGGTTGATGTTGCGGCTTTCAATGCCGCGTTCGAGTTCCCAATTGCGCCAGCCGCAACTGTCCACGCTGAGGTAGCCAAACTCGGTGAACAAAACGGGCTTGCCCTGTTGTTGGCTGTAAGCCTTCAATCTTTCTTTGATAGGTTGCCACGCAGTTTTCAAAGCTGCTACGCCCGGAGTCGTTTCAGCCACGAGGGGGAAATACCCGCCAAGGCCGATGTAGTCCAGTTCTCCCCAAAACGGCACCCGGCTCCAGTCGTCCCAATTGGCGGAGTAGGTAAGTTTGCCTTTGTACACTTTTTTGATTTTTAGAATCAAATTGCTCCAAAACTGCGGGCGTTTTTGAATTGCGGCGTTGAACTCCGTGCCGATGCAAAACATGTCCGTCTGCGCAGAATCGGCCAATGCGGCAAAACGCAGTATGTATCGCTCATAGGTCGTTTCCCAAATTTCCCAATCCTTTTCGTTGTCAAAATCAAGCGCGCCGGTCCAACCTCCAGGAATCCAGACTTGGGGTTTCATCATCACTTTCAATCCTTTTTCGTGCGCCAACCGAATCGTTTCCTTGACGCCTACAGGTCGTTCGCCCCACCAATGGCCGCCGTTTTCGTCGAAACGAACCTGATTTGTGCCCGGCCTCAAAAAGGCATAAGGGACGACGGCTATCCAGTTGGCGCCCGTTTCCGCGACGGGTGGCATAGGGTTTTTCGGAAAAGGCTCTGGCGGTGCCACGAAGGTGAGGCCATTCATTTTAGAGGGGTGAGAAGGCGAGAGGTGAGGGGATGAGAGTTTCGGCAACGGACTAATCACAGAAGACTGTGTCGTCTGCGGCTGGTTGCAAAAGACAAGCAGCAAAAGTGGGAAAACCAAAATCAGAGGCGGATATTTCATAAAAAAATGCAACCCCGCCGGGGCTGTAAACCGGGCGGGGTTGAAAAGTAGGGCAAAGATTTTGTTCTCGAAAATTTTCAGGAGGAAGTTGTCAAATCTGTACTTCGGCGGCGATTTTCGCCGCCAAATCGCGCATCTCTTCAGCCAACATCGCCAGTGGCTCTTTACCGAAAGAGAGGTCGGAAATCGAATTGAGCGGGATGAGATGGACGTGCGCGTGCGGCACTTCCAACCCAATGACGGCGATACCGATGCGTTGGCAAGGCACCACTTTTTCCACTGCTCTGGCGACTTTTTTGGCAAAAACCATGAGACCGGCCAGCATATCATCTTCGATATCGAAAATGTAGTCAATCTCGCGTTTGGGAATGCACAGCGTGTGGCCTTTGGCCTGTGGGCGCACATCCAAAAAGGCAAGATAATCGGCAGTTTCGGCGATTTTGTGGCAAGGGATTTCGCCGTTGACGATGCGGGAGAAAATGCTTGGCATAGTTGGTGATTAGTTGATGATTGCTGGTTGATGGTTCTAAAATTTTGATAACCAATAACTAAGAACCAACAACTAAGAACTACCCAATGGATATGTCCACGACCTCAAATTCCATGGCCCCGGCGGGCGTGGTGATTTTGGCGACTTCGCCTCTTGTTTTACCGAGCAATCCGTGACCGATTGGGGAAGTGACAGAAATCTTCATTTGCCGGGCATCTGCCTCGGTTTCTGACACCAATTTATAGGTCATTTCTTTCCCCGTTTTAAGGTTTTTGATGGTCACATTGGACATGATAGCCACCTTGGAGTCGTCCAATTGGCTTTCGTCAATGACACGGGCGTTGGAGAGCACCGTCTCCAACTCGTTGATTTTCATTTCCAACATCCCTTGTGCGTCTTTGGCAGCGTCATATTCGGCGTTTTCCGAAAGGTCACCTTGTGCGCGGGCTTCGGCGATAGCATGGGCAGCTTCTTGACGTCCGGTCGTCTTCAATTCTTCGAGTTCGGCTTTGAGTTTGTCATAACCACCCTGCGTCAGATACGTGTAGTTAGCCATTTTTTAATAATATTAAATGAATGAGAAATCAGGTTTTTTTGTTGAAAAAAGGCTCGCCAAACGCGGAGTTGGGCAAACCTTTTTTGGTAGTAGGGCTGAAAAAACAGGAACGTTCCTACCGGGTTGATAGAAACGTTCCTGTGTTTGAAAGATGTGCTGCAAAGATAAAGCACATTCCCGAAAATGGGAAATGTTTTTTTCAAGGCATCAAATGATGTGCAGGAAAAACTGTAAAAATAATTGGTTTTTCGTCCCTCGAACCGAGGCTGCCAAACATCTTTTGCGCCAAATTAATGCCTTATACTTTAAAAATCGAGCCGGATGCCGACGTTGTGGATGCCTTGAAAAATGTCGGTAGTGCGATAGGAATAATCCAATGCAATCCGGGTGTCAGAGTCTTTTTTCACGGGCAAAGAAACGGTGAGACCACCGCTAAAGCCGTTGTCAATAGTGCCTTCGCCGCTGCCTGCCTGCACGTCGAACTCGTACTTGTACCCGGCGCGGAGTGCGAAATTTTGCCCTAAGGCAAATTCGAGGCCGCCGCCCAGTTGGTCGCGCGAGAAAGCATTGGAAGTGAAGTTCAGCATAGCGGTCACGCGGTTTGATCTGCCTATCAGCCAATCATGCGCCATACCGATATTGAGCTGCGAGGGCAGTTCAAAAGCCGCCGAACGCTCGTAGTAGGTGTTGTTGTATGGGAAAGTGGGGCCGGGGTTTGGCAAGGGTTTGGCAAGGCCTTCACCTTGGTACCGCATTTTCGTGCCGATATTGCGGAGCGAGATGCCAAACTTGAACTGGTCTTTATCGCCAGTGACATATTGCACACCGGCATCAAGTGCAATGGCACTGGCACGTGCGTTGGTGATGCCCTCGCTGACAAATTTGGCGGTAATGCCGACGGAAACTTTGTTCTCGAACAGGTGCGCGTAGGACAGCCCCATATTGAAAAAAGAAGGGCTGAAAGTAGCACCAGAGCCTTCCGGCGTGTCCTCCGTCGTGTAGTCAAAATCACCGAGGTCAAACGCCACCAAGCTGATGCCGAAAGTGCCGCCTTTCCCGATTTTTTGAGCAAAGCCAAAGGCATTGACATTGATGTCGGCACCCACGAGGTAGCGCATGTGCCCAAGTTGCAATTGGGTTTTATTGATGCGCGACAAGCCTGCCACATTGAGGTACATGGCTTCCGCGCCCGTAATGCTGGATGTGTTCATGGAGTGGAGTCCTGCGCTTCGCGCCCACGGGTTGATGAGCAATTGGTTGGCGCCCGCTTCACCTTGGCGGTCAGGGTTGCCAGCGAACGCTGTTCCTGTCAGCAAGAGCACGAGCCACGGCAGCAAATATGTGTATTTATGATTCATGTTGCTTTTGAATTGAAAGTTTGAACGTTGTTGGGCTGGTCATCGGTGTTGGTTATTGGTTATCAGTTGTAACCAAGCGAAAAAATGCTCAGCGAACAACCGATAACCAATAACACTGATAACCAACACCAACTTTTAAAGACCTGACGGGTCAAACTGACGCGCTATGCCAAACCATTTGATGGTTCGCTCGCCAAGTTCTGGCGCCTGCACCTGTATCAGATAAACGCCGCTTGCAACGGGGATGCCTTTGCTGTTTTTCAAATCCCACTCGATAGCCGGCGAGATCTGCGCATAAGCAGCATAGGTTTCGTTGCGCTGATATTGTCGGATAAACTTGCCGTCAAGCGAGTATATCGTCACAGTGCATTTCCCCGGCAGGTTGGTGATTTTTACCGTATTGGAGAATTGCGACGTTTCGTACTGTGAAAATCCGTAGTAAGGATTGGGCACTACTTTAATGGAATCCAATGCGTTGGCAATCTGAATTTCATCCAATGCTACCGGCTGACGGTTCTCAATCTTGAATTGATACTTCGGATGTCCGACCGTCCACGGCTTATCGTTGGCCGGGTTGAGGAGTCTGGCATCATCAAACCAGGGTGCATACGGGCTGTCCACGCGCAGCTTGATAATCACGTCATTGGGGATAAGCCCGTCTCTCAAGGATTTCAACTGAGCACCTTGTGCCAACTGGAGCATACCCGCCCAAGTGATGTTGCGCACTTGTGTTACTTTGGAGTTGCCGCTAGCAATGAGCTCGGGAGTAAAGCGCCGGCGAGCTTCCTCGCATTCGTCATACGGCGTGTTCATCACATATATCCAGTGTTGCCCACCAAGCACGAGGTCGTAATAGTCGAATGGAAGTCCTCCGTTTTCCTCCCGGATTACCTGGTCGGTGGGGTTCCAAAGCATATCGCGCCCCGTGTATCTTGCGTCCAGATCTTTTTTGTAACAAGAATTTTCTCCAAAAAAGAGGTTGAGGCGCAAGCCTGTTTCTACGTCAATAGCATAGCCAGGGAACCATCCCATACCTCGTATCGGCTGCCCTGCATCGGGAGCGCCAGCGGGTGCCACTGCGCCATCGGGGTCGGGCAAGCCGTCGCCGTCGTTGTCGTCCCTCCCAACAGAGGGGGCGTAACGTATGTCGAACGAAAGGCGCTCCCTGTTCGCTGGGCTTTCTGTTGCGAGGGTGGGGTCTTGGGGGTATGCTTCATTGGCAGTAGGATTGTGCGTGTAGTAGTGCGAAGCACTTTCAACGACCATACAGCGACTCCACTTGGTTTTGTCGCTGGTCAGCACGATGTCCACGTTGTTCAATCTGACAAGTTTGTCGCGTCGTAATGCTGGGTTGTTGCCCAGTGCAGTGTTATTAAGGAACCCTGCTACACCTTTTTCAGTCCATGCTGGCGTTATCATCCGCTGTACCTCTGGGGCAATGCGCCAATCGCACAAAGAATAAGGAACAAACCATCCATTGCCGAGCGTGGTAAGTGCCTGATTGGGATCCAAGTAGGCATCCTCTTCTAAGTTTCGGGTTTTCGCATAATTAAAAACACCTTCATCTTGATCCGGGTAACCCGTGAGCCACTGCTGGTTGGGATTGCTATATTCGATTTCCCCACCAATGGCACCGTTTGTTTCATCTTGACCCAATGCACCAGGTTTCAACTGCTGAGTGATGTCAACTGAGAAGCCAAATTGAGCCACGATTTGCTCATTGATGTCAGATATGTACCGTTCGGACACAATAACCTCCCCATCGGGCAAACGCCGGAGTTCCCATCTGGCAGTATCGTCCAGTTTGGTGTTGTTCAAATCACCGTCCACCAATCGCAACTCATACTCGCCATCCCTTACCTCGAATGGGTTGAAGATGGTGATGTTGAGCGGTCCGCGACCAGGCCTGTAGGTCAGCACTGTATCGGTAGTGCCCGCCCAGAGCGCATCGCGTGTCGCGTCGTCCAAATCGAGGAAGTTCCCGCCGTTGCCGACACCTTCCAAGCGCGAAATGACCACACCGTCGCCATAAGAAGCGCGCAATGCTTGGTCAATGACTGGGCGCGGTATCACCGTGACAATTTGTATTTGTTGCCCGTCGCCGCCCCTGCGACCAGGGAGATACGGCCTTTGTTGGCCTGGCACCGGTCGAGCTAACGGATCGAATGTGCCCCAGTTGTTGTAGGAATACGCAATGACGGCAAAGTAATACTTTTTATGATTGACGAGCCGCTTGTCGTTACCTGTTGCGAACTTGTCATCGGCTATCGAGAATGTGTGGCGGATACCTTTGTTCTCGCCTTGCACCTTTACTTCCGGGTAATAAATCACCTCATCGGGGTTGTTGGGGTCGCGGGTTTCGAGCCAGTTGTATATTGAGGTAATGTCATTTTTGATGTCCACTTGATAAACCAAGCGGCTTTTGTCCGGGTCTGTTTCAAATTCGGCATTTGAAACGTTCGGGTTGGCCAATTGGTAAATTTTGTAACCTTCAAATCTGTACTTCGTGCTTTCAATCTCTTCAGGTGTTGCAAACCACGGCGCATCAGCTACTTTCAGCGAGTCCGGCGCTAAGAAGTCCACTTGGGCATAACCTTCTTTGTAGTTGTTTGAAAAAACATCGTTGGTCAACACTGCCACTATTTCTTGGTTCAATTCTATCCAGTTGACAGTGGGCGCATCTGGGCCGTCAAGCAGTTCAAAGCAGTTGTCGAACAGGCCTTGGGCCAATTTGTCGGCGCGCAGCAAGTTCTCAATGTCGGGGCAAGCACCCACGTCCGGTACCCATGGTACACCGATAATGAGTTCGTTGACAGCACCGGGCTTCAGGGTGAAAGGGCCGGATGCCTGGAGTGTGCGGCGGTCGCCAAATGGCAAGTTGGCCGTACACATTGACCAACCCGCAGGGTTGTCCGGTGGGTCGGTAAGTGCATATTTGAGTATTGGGGCAGTCCCTTCCTGATACCCGTCGCCGCCGTATTGGAATGGTGAGCCATCTTTCCAAGTGCCTGTTAGATAATTGTAAAACTCTGCTGGCAAATCCGGGTCGGTAGTACCCGGCGGTGGGGTGCCAACGGACGGATTATTGTAATATGTAAAGGACGACATCCCGATTTCGTTGCCAAATGTATCGCGCGGTCCCCGGAAATAGTCCACACCAAGGATGGGTACTCTATCGCAGTATGTCGGTACACTGCCATTGCAGACACAGGCGTTTGTGCCGTCCAATGGGTCTTGATTATAAACATACATCAAGTCGTTGAGCGTGTCGCAACCGATATAGTCGTCTGTGTAGCAGCCCAGATCCGGGTCAACCCACATGGCAAAAAAAGTGGAGTCAATACGCTCAAGGGCGCGATTGATAAGTTTGAAGCGCTGGAAAGTCATGTCGTTCAGTTCGTCGTTGGTGACATAACTGAATGACTGTACTTGCACCTCCATCTGAATGGGTGTCCCCATGGTGCGTGCATGCTCAGCGCCGCCGCCTTCGTCATTGTATATCCAGAAAATCATTTCGTCGGGATAGCGGTCAAGCGCACAACCCCGTATTTCGATAGAAGGGTAGTCGCCATCCAACGGCTCATAAAGGCCGTCTTCGTCTCTATCAAAAAAGCCGGCGAGTGCCTGTTGCGTGAACGGCAAATCGAAGCCCCACACATCCGGGAAGAAGGTGTTGCCACGAGCCGGCCAACCTTTCACCCCGCGCGGAATCTCATTCTCGTTAACATTGCCAAC
This sequence comes from uncultured Saprospiraceae bacterium, assembly GCA_964481485.1. Classification (GTDB taxonomy): domain Bacteria; phylum Bacteroidota; class Bacteroidia; order Chitinophagales; family Saprospiraceae; genus M3007. Next base: position 21,706 of record CAYZVM010000014.1, read on the forward strand.
GGCAAGATTGCCAAGGTGTTTGCGAATTTCCTCGCCCGTAACCCTAAAGTGGCGATCCCAGTTGGCACAGGTGAACGATTCTGTAAAGCCGGCCTCGCTGAGCGGGCCAGGCCAGAAATCATTGTCGCCGCCGGGGCGATAGTCCTGACATGCCAGTTTCAGGTTGCCCGCAGGGTCAACACCTCCCAGCCATACCGAGCCGGCAAAAATAGAGGACACTTCTTGTTGCCCGGATGCCACGTCCACTTTTGGCACGATGTAGCGACCGTCGCTAAAGTCCCACCAGCAGTCGCCACCGGCGAGCAATCGGGCACGCACGTTGTTGATTTCTTGGTCAATTCGCGCATCGGAGTTGGCACACACCTCGGCGCGCAGTTTTGCCTTATTTACCTTGCCCGCCGCCTTGCGAACATGGTCTGGAACGTTGGCAAAAGCATTGCCCCAAGCGATGCAAGCCAGCATGGTTATTATCCAAAGTCTGTAAGTACGCATGGTTATCTTTAATTTAGTTTGAAATTTTTGTGAAAGATTGGGATATAGGCTTAGTGCGATTTTGATGGTTTAGATGGTTTGGAAATAACAAAAAAATCAGTTTTTCCGAACCATCTAAACCATGCTGACCACCTCTACACCTCAATTTTTAGAATTCAAACACGGCACCGACGTAAATACGACGAGGCAATGTGAAGTTGTTGAAATTGCGAACCACCCAAGAGTAGGAAGCCAAATAAGCATCCGTGCTGCGACCTGTGCTTGCTACGCCATCTACAATGGAGGTGCCTTCTGCAGTAGCCAAATAACCGTCGTCGGTTGGAGAGCCAGAGGCGGAGTAAACACCTATGATGTTCCGGCGATCGAGCAAATTGGATACACGGAAATAAACATTCAAATTGAGTGGAGCTTTGCCCGCGGGCGACAGGTTGAACGATTTGTCCACCCGGAGGTCAATATTGAAACGCCAAGGCAGGCGGTTGCCGTTGAAAGAGCCCAAGTTGCCGGAACCCCCAAAGCGGGTTGGCTGTCTTGTTGCGGTATAAGGACGACCCGACACTGCATACGTCTGGATGTTTATCCCAAAATTGGAAAGAATGTCCTTGCCGCCGATACGCGGGCCATTGTAACGGTTGCCGTCAGAAAAACGGTAGTCGAGTATGGCGTTGATGTTGTGGCGCTCGTCAAAGTCAAGCGGGAACAAGGTGCGGATATTGCCGCGCGTAGTCAAGCCGCGTTGCGAATCGGCGGTAGAGCCAGTGCCGTCGGCAAACTGCAAGGTGTAGGCAATACGCAGCTCCGTATTGCGGATGCGTCGCAGGTCGTATTGAAGTGTGAATCCTTTTACCGTACCGAAGTCAATGTTGCCATAAGTATCGTACCGTCCGATGACTGGCACATAAAGAATGGTGCGGCGTTGTATCATGTCGCGCATTTCGCGGTAATAAGCCGAGAATTTGAGCGCCGAGTTCTGATTGAGCCGTTGTTGGAAGCCCACTTCGTAGTCCACCACACGCTCAGGAAGCAGATTGGCATTATTGACCGGCGTGCGACCAGGCACGTTGAAATAAAAATAGTCGAGGGGCGTCACTTCCCAGTTGCTGGGTGGGCGCTGCACGAGGATGTCGTAGTGCGCGAAAAAGTTGGCATCTTCCGAGATTGGGAAAGAGAAAGCCAAGCGCGGAAGCCAGTTCACCTGCGGTGTGTAATCTTCAAACGCCGTCTCAGGATTGAACCTCTGGTCAGCGATATTATCGCCCGTAATGGTGTCGAACAAGAAAGGTGTCACCACGCCGCCGCCAAAAATCAAGTTGCCGTCGTTGGCTTGGCGGCCATCGGCAAAATACCATGTGTCGCCGTCGCGGAAAGCTTTGGGCGAGCTGTCGCCGGGGCCATTTACGTACACTTTGTAGTCGTCGCCAACGCCGTCCGGGCGAGGTGGTGCCGATTGGGTAGCGTAGTAGTCTTTGGCCGTCATTATCTGATACAACGAGTATGGATCGCGCATGACTTTGGTGTTCAAGTCAAAACGCTCCACGCGTACCCCCAAGCTGAAAATCATCTTGTTGAAGGTAAACTTGTCTTTGATAAATGCGGCTTGGTAAAGCGGTGTCAAAGCAGCTACTGGGAAATTGCGCACCCCTTCTTCGTCGCGGCTGGTAAAAAAGTCATTGAACGTGTAGTTGCCCGTCAATTTTTTCCCTGTAAAATCATAGCCGTAATAATCTACCAAATTTTGGTCGGTAAGTTCGCGTGGCGAGAACATCCCGAGGCTCAACTGGTCGGGCGATAGGCCATTCACGTTTACGTCGGTCGAAAGCGGAAGATTCAGGCCTTCCCGCAATTTTCTGGCGAATTTGTTGTCGCCCAATTGTTCTTGGCTCAGCACCGCATTGGCGTATTGGTCCACCGAGTCACCAAGGAAGGGCACCCAAATCTTTCCAATCACATTGTTTGTGTCCAATCCATTGAAAAGGTCATCGGAAGATTGCACGGCCAGCCCCCACAGTTCAAAGGGGTTTATCGTCCAGTTCCGATTGGTGCGCTGTTCGTTGATGAGACCGAATTGGATGCTGTGCGTACCGGTGCGCCCCAATTTCAAATCGAAACCAGCCGTCGCTGTGATGGTCATAAAGTCGCTTTCGTTCCTGTTGTATCTGTTGTAGACCAACCCTGTATTGGTGTGCATCCCGCTCCATATGTCGTCATACACTTGGCTGAAGAAACCGTTCGTAGCCAAAAAAGTGTTGAAAGCGCCTAGTGAAGCATCTGTCACTGCGAACGCATTATAGGCAAGGAGTTCAGGGTTGGGGATAGTTGTCTGCCCCTGTCCATTGACATACCCAGGCTGAAAACCAGTATATGAAATATTGTTGCCAAGATGGACGAATTGGCCATTGTCGTTCGGCCCTACGATGGGCACATAGTCGAACCCAAAGCGTCCGATGTACCCATAGTCAAAAAAGCGGTCTTGATGGCGCGGATCGTAGGTTTCGCCATTGGAGCGTTCAAAGCCAAATTGCAATTGGTAGTTGGCGTTGGAAATGGACACACGGTTGGCATCCGAATTGTTCGACTCGCTGTTGCCCAAACGGTGGCGAAAGCGGGCAATGCCGCGATAACGACGGTCGTATTGGGTGGGATTATTGTACGAGTTGAGCAGGCGCCAATTGCCGGAACCGTTGACGGACTCATCCGGACGAGTGGGCGTAAATTGGTTTTCAATATCCTTGAACGTACCCGTAATGCTGAAATCCATATTGTCCGTCAGGCGGAAGTCCAACTTGCCCGTGATGTCTATGTCGCGGCGATCATCGTTGGGGCGGTATTTCAGCGCATTCACACTGTCTTGAGTCAAGTTTTCTGCCGCAGAGATAAGAAAGCCATTTTGGCTGATGACAGGGTTGGCCTGAATGCGGCCCAACACGTTGTCGGGGTCGAGCAATTTAGCTCGCTCTGCATCCACTACCGCTTGGTCGGAGCTATAGAGGTTGGCGACATTGATGCCCGCGCCTTTCACTTGATAGACGGGAATAGCGGGCGGGTCGTCGTCTTTTTGTTTCAGAAACTGGCCTGACATACGGAAACCCACGATAGTGCGGGTGGAGCCGTCGTCAAATTTCTTTTTCCAAAGCGGGCCGCTGACATTGGCGGTCGTGAGGAGCCAGCCGTAGGGGTCGAGCCCATAGGAAGTCTCTGATTCGATACCGCCGTGATACTCGCTGGCCGGGCCTTTGGTGACCACCGAGATGACCCCACCGGTCACGTCGCCGTATTCTGCCCCGAGTCCGCCCGTCACCACCTGCAGCTGCTCAATGTCCTGCACCGGCGGCACTTGGTTGCCGTACACCCGCATACCATCTATATAGTAGTTGGTAGCATTGGAGCGCGAGCCTTTGATGTTCACATCGCCGCCATCCACAGAAGTGGTGCCGGCAGTGGTGGCCACGATGGCGTTCACGCTACGAGTAGGCAGGTTTTTGATTTGGTCGGAGGTCAGCGTTTGGCCACCGGACGTTTTGTCTTGCTCGATGAGCGGGACCTTGAACGCTACGACCTCTGCCGTAGTCAGCACCAAATTGCTGGACATTTCGGCGTCCAGAAAAGTCATCTGGTTGGTGAGCACCCTCACTCCTGTGACGGTTTTTTCGGCATAGCCGGTGTAGGAGAACACCACGTCGTAAGTGCCGGGGTCAAGCGGCGCCACGCGGTAGTTGCCATCGAAGTCCGTGATAGTGCCACGCACGAATTCGCCGCCTTTCAAGACTTTGACGGTTGCTCCTATCAGCCCTTCGCCTTTGTCGTCTTTCACCGCGCCTTGCAAGACGGTTTGAGCCAACACAGCCCCGGCGCTGAGGAGCATTGCAATTGTTAAGAGTAAAGAACGTACCATAGAACAGAGGTTAAGAAAGTGTGCGATTAAGCGCGGCGGCAAGGTTCAAAAAGAGCAATTTTAAACCCTAACCTTCCTCGCTTCTCTGAATTTTTATTGTTTTAAATGGTTGAAGTGTAATTAGAAAATTGGCTGCAATGATAGGGAAACCAACGGGCAGCCAGCCAAATAAATCGAAAGAAAGTTCTCATTTTGACAAATCACTGATAAATCGCCGCCTTGATTTTTGCCAACAACACCTCCGCCATTTGCCGTTTCGAATCGTGCGTCCAACCCGCTATGTGAGGGGTAAGCACCACATTTTCAAGCTGGTGCAGCCGTGTATACAATGTGGTTTCGTGCACAGTGAAAGTCGGCGGTTTTTCATTTTCAAACACATCCAGACACGCGCCCCCGATATGCCCACCTTCTAGCGCGGTCGCCACATCTTCGGTTTTCACACACCCGCCGCGCGACGTATTTACCAAAACAACCCCTTTTTTACAAAGGTCAATGAAGTGCTTGTCAACCAAATGCCTCGTCTCCGGGGTCAAAGGCAAATGCAGACTAATGATGTCGCTTTTTGCCTGAATATCCCCTAAACTGGCCTCTCGCACCCATTCCATCTCGGCCGCATATCCTTCTGGTTTGTATTTGTCGTAAGCCAGTACTTGCATTTCCATGCCCGCCAATTTTCGGGCAAACTGGCTGCCTGTGTGGCCAAACCCGATGATGCCGAGCGTTTTCCCCCGCAATTCCCAGCCTCGGTTGGCCTCGCGCCGCCAGATGTTTTGCCGCAGCTCGCGGTCGGCGCGGAGCAGATTGTTTGCCAGCGCGAGCAACATGCCGAGCGCCTGTTCGGCCACCGCATTCCTGTTTCCTTCCGGGCTGCTCACGACTGCCACGCCGCGTTCGGCGGCATACACCCTATCCACGATTTCCATCCCAGAACCGAGCCGCCCGACAAAGCGGAGCTTTTCGGCAGCATCCAGAAAGTCTCGGTTCACAAAGATTTTGCTGTTGATGATCAAACCCTCGTAGCCCGGAATGACGCGGCGCGTCTCTTCTGGTGTGATGTCGGGCAAGAAGTCGCAGGCGTAGCCCATCTTCGTCAACCCCTCTGTCAAAAGCGGATGGCAATCATCCGTTATCAGCACTCTTTTCATGCTAACGTCCGTCGAAAATAGATGCCTTTAGAAAAAGGACATTCGTAAAATGTGTGAATGGCTACCGAGGGGTGGTGAATGAGCCAGTTGAGTTCGTGAAAGAATTGCCTCGAAGTTGGCAGTTCGGGCATATTGGCGGAAATTTGCCGCCGCATCAAGTTTCTACAAACACCTCGGTTGGCTCCGACCAGCGGCAAAGATATTTAGACAAGTATATGAAATACATCTTTTTTTCGATTCTGACGGCTTTGGCATTTTTCGGCTGCCAATCGGCTGAAACGCCCCAAAATCGCTCACTTGACTGCTATGTGCGGTATCTACAGACCGAGGCCAAAATCCGTGCAGAGGCCACTTTGCGCGAAGGAGCTCCCGACCCCAAACCCGTCGGTGCGCCCGAGGGCATTCAGTATCAAGGTGTGGATATGAAAATGCTGACCGTGCCGAGCATCAGCTACCAATTTGACCAAACCGGAAAATTCAGCCCGACTCATACCTTCTCGTGGAAAGACGCGAAAGAACAGTCGAGGCAGTTTGAAATGAAAATGTCTCCCATCACCCAATTTGGGTTTGGGTCAAAAACCATCTCGCGCCAACAACCCGCCACCATACGCTGGGATGGCAAACCATTGGAGAAAGGCGAAACCCTCGTGTTCCTTTGGGAAAATGCGGCACTTCGCAAAACCGTCCCGATGGAGGTCATCAATATCAGCAGCGAACCTGCCGTCGAATTCCCTGCCGCAAAAATTGCCGAACTCGACCCCGGCGAATGGACGCTCTACCTCGTCCGCAAAAAACTGACGAAGGCCGACTTGAACGGCGTGGCAGCCACCGGCATCATGGAATATTACACGAAGACGGACACAATACAGGTGGAGTAATCACTCAATCAAGCCGAACATTCCGAAATCTGGCGACTTTCGGGATGTTTTTAAGTTTTTGAAAGCCAGTTTTTTACAAACGGAATTTGATTTTTTTCAAAAAAAATTTCCGCTTCGGAACTATCCAAACCCGCCCACAGGTTTAGGCTGCAATTCAATCAAAACTGATTCCTCTCAATTTTCAAAACAACATGGTACGCACATTCAAAAACACGCAACTACCCAGCCAGCGAAAAGCCTATCGGCTTTGGCACGGTGAGCGATTTAGTGCCGCCTGTTTGGGCATGCCCGCGATTATCCTGGGCAGTTCCGACGACCATTCACGACTCTGATAGTCGCTCCTTTGCGGCTGTCAGAGGAGCAGCCGCAAACCTCTCTCCCATTTCCATTTTCAAAAAGACGGGTTTGCCCTGCGAACAGGGTCTAAAAACAGGTGCGTCTCTTTTTACCTGCCAAAGTCTTGACGAAGGCGGGCGCGCCAAAGGCATGAGTGATACTGACCGCGAGCGTTACTTCGCTATCGTAGCTCACTGGTAGAGCATTTTGACTTGGGGCCAAAATTGAGCGGGTTCGATTCCCGTCGGTAAAAACACACGGCGTTCGCACTCTTCGTTCACTCATTTTTCAGGTTTAACGACGGATTGTCAAAGTTTTATTTTCAACCACGGTGGCGTAGTTCAACGGTGGAATAGAGGGTTGTCAGTCCTCAGGTCGCGGGTTCGATTCCCGCCGTCACCGCCCCGCCGGAAGGCGGACAAGCTAGCGGCAGTAAGATGCAGGGTTACTTCGGGTAAGAGTGTCACAATAACAATGTGAAAGTCGCAGGTTCGACTCCTGCCGCCTCCGCGCAATTTTCAAACAACATGGAGGCGTAACTCAGATTTTTCAACCCTCTTCGGTTTTCTCCGCTTTTTGAGCGCGTAACTTAATCGGCAGAGTACCGGGCTTTTAACCCGGGTTGTGCAGGTTCGATGCCTGCTGCGCTCACGAACAAGAGGAGCGAGCGGATGAGAAGTGAGAGCGTGAGGGGAATAAAAAAACTTCTCACTTTCTCATTTTTCTCACCCCTAACTCCTAAAAAGGGGGTGAATGTCCCAAGGCTGGCGATGCTGCCTTGCAAGCAGCGTGAGGTGGGTTCGATTCCCACCGCTTCCACGAGTGTGAGAGGGTGAAAGAGGTGAGAAAGTGAGATTTTCTTCTTTCATGTTCTCACCGCTCTCACTTCTGACAAAAGTAGGAGTCGTTCTAATTGGTCAAGACACGCGGTTTGGAGCCGTGTAAATGCTCGTTCGAATCGAGCCTCCTGCACCAGCGAGAGGAGTGAGAAAGTGAGAGGGTGAGAATGCGATAAGCAAGGCACAGTCGCGTCGTTCAATCGGAAGGATGCCGGACTACGAATCCGGGGATTGGGGTTCGAATCCCTGCGTGACTGCGAAGTTGGTTGATGGTCATTCGTTGTTAGTTATCGGCACTCTCTACGAACCAACAACCGATTACTAAAATGCCCAGGTAGCCCAACCGGAAGGAGGCGTTCCGCTCAGAACGGAAACAGTGTGGGTTCGAATCCCACCCAGGGTACAAGAAGATGTGGGCGGACAATTTTGGAGCAAACCCCAGAAAATCTGCAACAGCGGATGTGTCCGGCCCACATTGAATGGCGAGTATGGCGTAACGGTAGCGTTACAGTCTTCCAAACTGAAGGTGTCGGTTCGAGTCCGGCTACTCGCACAAGAGAAGAAGTGAGAAGAGAGGGATGAGATGTGAGGATTTCCTCACCTCTCGCTCCTCTCTCCTCGCCTCTGACAAGGAGGATAGGCAGATATCGGTTTGCTGCGCTGCACTGCTAACGCAGTTCCCGACGAAAGTTGGGATGGGGGTTCGAGTCCCTTGTCCTCCGCTTGTGACAGAAGTGAGAAGTGAGAGAAGAGGAGCGAGGGCAAAAACCTCACGTCTCGCCTCTCGTCCCTCACTTCTAAAAAAGGAAGATAAAGCAGTCGCATTGGAGCGGCGACCGGTCTTGAAAACCGGGCCTCGGCGCAAGCTGAGTGGGGGTCGGGTCCTCTGTCTTCCGCGATGGGGCAAACAAGGCGATGT
>CAYZVM010000014.1:30306-46469 GCA_964481485.1 uncultured Saprospiraceae bacterium
AGCTGAGTGGGGGTCGGGTCCTCTGTCTTCCGCGATGGGGCAAACAAGGCGATGTCGTTTAATGGCAAGGATGTCAGTTTGCAAAACTGAAGGTTCGGGTTCGATTCCCGGCTCGCCTCCGGTGGCTTTAGTTTAACAGGTAAAATGCCGCGTTGTGGGCGCGGAGAACAGGGTTCGAGGCCCGAATGCCACCCAAAATGTGAGAGCGGTGAGAGATGTGAGAAGGTGAGAAAAGTGAGCATTGAAAAAACGGGCATAGTTCAGCGGGAGAACATCCGGTTCACATCCGGAGGGTCATTGGTTCGAGTCCAGTTGCCCGTACGAAAAGCAAACCCGCCTTCGTCAAGACTACGGCGGATAAAGGCTCGGTAGTTCAATGGCAGAACGGTCCCGATAAATCGGGATTAAGCCGAGGGTTGCTGCAGGTTCTCCCGAGTTTTCGGGATGCCGGAGCCGCAAAAAGCCGGTGTAGCACAGTGGAAGTGCGGCTGACTTGTAATCAGTTGACAGCGGTTCGATTCCGTTTTCCGGCTCGAAAACAGCAAAACCGAAAAATTTAAAATGTAAAACAGCAAAACAAAAAGGGGATGTAGCTCCAACGGTAGAGCGGTGGTTTGAAGAACCACGCGGTGCAGGTTCGACTCCTGCTGTCCCCGCCAGAATGAGAGGGATGTGAGAAAGAGAGCGGTGAAAAAAAAACAATCACCAAATTGTGCGGTAGTGTAACGGCAACACGCGGGCCTCATAAGCCCGAACTCCGGGTTCGAGTCCCGGCCTCGCAACCAAACTGTGGCAGTGAGCCTGTGCGATACTTCGTTAGGAAACCGAAATCAAAACGCACAGACGATTTTCTCCGCAGTTTTTAAAAGGGAGTATAGCTCAATTGGAAGAGCGTCGGTCTCCAAACCCGAAGGTTTCAGGTTCGAGGCCTGCTGCTCCTGCCAACAAACGATACTGAGGAACAGGCGTTACTTCGTAACTCAATGGTAGAGTTCTTGACTCATAATCAGGATGTTGCCGGTTCGACTCCGGCCAAGCGGCTTCGCAGCCGTTCTGTACGCCTCCCGGCTTTGTTCGTTTGTTTTTTGAAAGGATAAGTAGCTGAATTTGGTGCAAGCAACTGCCTGATATGCAGAAGGATGCAGGTTCGAGTCCTGCCTTATCCACAACATTTTGGAAGTAATGAGAACGGTACTCACGCTGACTGTAAATCAGCCGCCGCGAGGCTATGGAGGTTCGAATCCTTCTGCTTCCACAACCAACTTAAAATCAAAACGATGATACTGGCGACCGACATATACTACTTCGACGACAAGGCAAAAGCCGTAGCTCTCGCATTTGAACGCTGGACCGACAAACAGGCAAAATACATTTTCACTTGCCAACTTGACCAAGTGGCGGAATATGTGCCGGGCGAGTTTTACAAACGCGAATTGCCCTGCATCCTCGAAGTGTTGAAACAAACCGACCTGAATCAGGTGGAAGCCATCGTCGTGGACGGCTATGTAATATTGGACAACAACGGCAAAATCGGCCTCGGCGGACACCTGTTTTACGCTTTGGGCGGAAAGATTCCGGTCATCGGCGTTGCTAAAACAAATTTCGCCCACAACATCCGCCAAGTGGTCGAGGTACTGCGCGGCGACAGTCGGCGCCCTTTATTCGTGACAGCAATGGGCATGGATGTTTCAGAAGCAGCCAACCATATCCACAGCATGGCTGGCTCATTCCGATTGCCGACTTTGCTCAAAGAAGTGGACAAAATCAGTAAAGAGAATTTTTTAATGGGATAATGGACAAATGGGATAATGGACAATCAACGCTTTAATTCCTCCATTGCTCGATTACCGAATTTTCCCATTAAAAACGCTCCTGTAGGCGAACCGGCCAAGCCACCACGCTTTCAACGTGGAGATTACGGGTTCGAGACCCGTCGGGAGTACCATCCGCCTTTGTCTCGAAGGTTTGGGTAAACAATCCGCCTTCGCCTTTACCCGCCATAGTTTTAACGACGGCGGAAAGGCTACGGCGGATAAAGCAGTGGTGAGGATTGGGAGTTACTTCGATCACCAATCGAGAGGTCGCGGGTGCAAATCCCGTCGGAGGCCCTACATTTTTTTTTTCAACATGGCCTCCGTAGCTCAGCAGTTAGAGCACTTACACACTCCTTCCGGTTTTCCCTGCTTTTTAAAATTCAAATCTCTAAAAACCAACAACTAATAACCAAACTAAGCCCGGTCGTATAGCGGCCAAATATCCCGGAATTTGACTCCGGGGACGAAGGTTCTCCCGAAGTCTCGGGATTCCCGGGCTTCTTTACCCGTCGAATCCGCCAGTTGGCGGAGAAGGCGGGTCGCCACCAAATCAACATCTCAACAAATCACCAACACCATGGCACTGTTCAATTTCCTGAAACAGAAACAAAACCTCACTACGAACCTCGCGGGCGGACAAGCCTACACGCAAACGCCGCAGATGCAGCTCGTGTCCATCCTGCTGAGCTCGTTTGCGCAAGACCAGTTCTACCGCTCGGCCAAAGGCACGTTCGACGACATCGTGAAATTGCTGCCGCAGGTGGACGCTCAGTTCGCAGCCAAAGCCGCCGTGTTCGCCCGCAACGAGTATGGTATGCGCTCCATCACCCACGTTTTGGCGGCAGAACTCGCCGCTCATGCGTCGGGCCAGGTCTGGAGCAAAAACTTCTACGACCGCATCGTGCGCCGTCCCGACGATATGCTCGAAATCGCGGCCTACTACTTCGGCAAAGGCGGAAAAACACTGCCAAACGCCATGAAAAAAGGCTTCGCTTCGGCGTTCGCCCGCTTCGACGGCTACCAGTTGGCAAAATATCGCGGCGAGCAAAAAGCCGTAAAACTCGTTGACCTGGTGAACCTCGTGCGCCCGGTGCCGAACGAGCGCAACGCACTGGCTTTGAAACAATTGGTCGCTGGTGAACTCAAATCCGACGCGACTTGGGAAGCCAAACTGACCCAAGCCGGTCAGGTCGCCGAAACAGCCGAAGAAAAAGCCGAACTGAAAAGCGCAGCCTGGGCTGAGCTGCTCCGCGCCAACAAACTCGGCTATCTCGCCCTGCTGCGCAACCTGCGCAACATCGCCGAGCAAGCCCCCGAACTCGCGCAGGAAGTCGCCGCCCAACTGACCGACCGCCGCCGCATCAAACAGTCGCTCGTGCTGCCGTTCCAGTACCTGTCGGCGATTGATGCGATTCAGGATTCGCAGGTGTCGCAAAAACGCCTGTTCCTGAATGCCCTGAACACGGCTTTGGAATTGGCGCTCGACAACGTGCCGCGTTTCGCGGGTCGCACCCTCGTGGTGCTCGACGACTCTGGCTCGATGACAAGTACGCGCACGAAATACGCCAACCGCACGCCGATGCAAATCGGTTCGCTGTTCGCCGCTGCATTGTTCAAAGCAAATGACGCCGATCTGATGCGCTTCTCGGACGAGGCTTCCTACGTCCGTGAAAACCCGGCAGATTCGATGGCGGGCATTGCGGAGCGACTGGTGAAAAACGCGCGTTCGGCGGGCACGAACTTCCACGCCATTTTCCAAACGGCGAAAGCGAAGTACGACCGCATCATTATCCTCTCGGATATGCAGGGCTGGATGCAGGGCGGCGCGCCGACGAGCCCGTTCGCCGAGTACCGCCGTAAATACGATGCAAACCCGTTCGTGTATTCGTTCGACCTGCAAGGCTACGGCTCGCTGCAATTCCCAGAGCAAAACGTATTCGCGCTCGCGGGTTTCAGCGATAAAGTGTTCGACCTCATGCAGTTGCTCGAAACCGACCGGCTGGCATTGATTCGTCAAATAGAAAAAGTGGAATTGAATTAGCCCTCCTTCGTCCCGAGGCTTCGGGATTTCGGCGGGTAGGAAGGCCAAATCTCAACTTGGCAGCCCCGGCGCGTGTGAATGCGTCGGGGCTTTTTTGATTATTTTGCCATCGAAAATACGGGCGCAAACTGAAGAGTCGCGGTTCATGTCTGCCAAAATCTACTCCCGATAGAAAGTAGCCCAAAATTGGAATGGCCGTGTCCGCTCCACGAATGGTTGGTACCAAGCCTTGCCAATCAGAATTTCCCAATCCCAGCCTTGTTCTACGATTTTTCCGCCCAGCGTGACTCGAATAGGGCTGGGCTTTTTGCTAACGGAAATGAGCCAGACATCCAGCGAAGTGTGGTTGCTTCGGCTCAGCTCGATGTCTGTTTTCCAGTCCTCTACGGCTTTGAACTTTAGCAGCAAGGTATCTAAGCCGACGGCCCGAATGCTTGGGGCGATGAGCAGGTCTTCTTTTTTCCAGTTGTTTTCCGGGTTTTTGAATTGGCCGCGCCCCGTGCCGGAGTAGTCTTCTTGGAACATATACCGAACGACCGGCCATTTTTTGGTCTTGCCGGCCAGTTCGTCGGGCGTTTTTTCATGGTACCGGATGAGCGTGTCGGTGCCTAGGGAGTCTGTTATTTGCGCGGTTGCTGACCAAGCCGCCCATGCGAAGAGTGCCGTGATGATGTATTTCATATTTCCAATGGTTTGTGAAGAATCGGGTGCGGTAGGTCACAAAAATAGGTTTTTCTCCAAGTAACACAAACCTTTTGGGTGGCCGCCAACTGAAAGTTGGCGTTACTGCATGGCGGAAATCACCTGTTCCAACACCCCCTTTACCGCCTTCAGACTCCGCACATCGTCTTGCACGAGGATGAGCTCTTTGTTCGTCTGTTTGAGTGAAATGCCCATGATGCGGCCTTTTGCGCCTACGAACTGCACGATTTTGTTGAAAGTCTCCGTCTCGAAAAACGACGATTGTGGGTCACTGAGGAAGTAGCAGCGCAGTTTGCCGCCTTTCAGAATGAGCCGCTCGAAGCCGAGTTTTTTGCAAAGCCATTGGAGGCGCAGACCGTCGAAGAGCGCGTTGACCTGATGCGGCAATTTGCCGAAACGGTCTTCTAATCGTTTGGCGAACGCCGCGATACCTTCTTCATTTTCAACGGTATTCAGTTCGGTGTAAAGGTTGAAACGCTCCTGCGTGTTCGACACATATTCGTCGGGGATGAGCATTTCCACGTCGGTTTCGATGGTCACATCGCGGACGTAGGAGCCGCGCTGGGCGATTTCTTCTTTGAACAAATCTTTGAAATCCGTCTCCTTCAACTCCTGAATGGCCTCGTCGAGGATTTTTTGGTAGGTCTCAAAACCGATGTCGGCGATGAAGCCCGACTGCTCGCCGCCGAGCAAATTGCCCGCGCCCCGGATGTCGAGGTCGCGCATGGCCACCTGAAAACCCGAGCCGAGTTCGCTGAATTCCTCGATTGTGCGCAGGCGTTTGCGAGCCTCCTGCGTGAGCACACTCATGGGCGGCGCGAAGAGGTAGCAATATGCTTTTTGGTTGGAGCGCCCCACGCGCCCGCGCAGTTGGTGCAAGTCGCTGAGGCCAAACATATCGGCGCGGTTGATGATGATGGTGTTGGCGTTGGGGATGTCGAGGCCTGTTTCGATGATGTTGGTGCAGGCTAAAACGTCGAATTTTCTATCAATAAAATCCACCAGCACCTTTTCCAAATGCTCGGCATCCATCTGCCCGTGCGCCATCGCCACGTCGGTGTCGGGGCAGAGGCGTTTGAGTGTTTCGACGATTTTTGGCAAGTCGTTCACGCGATTGTGGACAAAAAACACCTGGCCATTTCGGTTGACTTCGGTGTGGATTGTTTCACTGATCAAATCCTCGTCGAACACGCGGATTTCCGTGTGAATCGGCTGCCGGTTGGGCGGCGGCGTGCGGATGACCGACAGGTCGCGGGCGGCCATGAGCGAGAATTGCAAGGTACGCGGGATGGGCGTGGCCGTCAGCGTGAGCGTGTCCACGTCCACTTTCAACGCGCGGAGTTTTTCCTTCGAGGCGACACCAAATTTTTGCTCTTCATCCACTATCAACAATCCCAAGTCCTTGAAAGCCATGTCTTTGCTCAACAGCGCATGGGTGCCGATGATGATGTCTATCTGGCCTTTTTTGAGTTTTTCCAAAATCTCTTTTTTCTCCTTCGCGCTGCGGAACCGGTTGAGATAGTCCACCGTGACGGGAAATTCGGCGAGGCGTTCGGAGAAAGTTTTCCAGTGTTGCAGGGCCAAAATCGTGGTCGGCACGAGTATGGCGACCTGCTTGCCGTCGGTCACGGCTTTGAACGCCGCGCGGATGGCGACTTCCGTTTTCCCGAAACCCACGTCGCCGCAGATGAGCCGGTCCATCGGGTATTCTTTCTCCATATCGGCCTTCACATCCTGCGTGGCCTTGAACTGGTCGGGCGTGTCCTCGTAGATAAAACTGGCCTCCAACTCGGCTTGCAGGTAGCCGTCGGGCGGGAAAGCGTGGCCTTTGGCGGCGCGGCGGGCGGCGTAGAGTTTGATGAGTTCCGCCGCGATGTCCTTGATTTTTTTCTTGGTGCGGGCTTTGAGTTGTTTCCAGGAATCGGAGCCGATTTTGGAGAGCGCGGGCGCCGTGCCTTCCTGCCCGACGTACTTCGAGATTTTGTGCAGCGAATGGATGCTGACGTAGAGGATGTCGTTGTTTTTATAGACCAGCCGCACGGCTTCCTGCATCTGGCCGCCGATTTCGATTTTTTGCAAACCCGAAAATTTCCCGATGCCGTGGTCAATGTGCGTCACAAAATCGCCGGGCGCGAGTTCGCGCAACACTCGGTAGTTCAGCGCTTGGTCTTTCGTGAAGCCTTGCCGGATTTTGTACTGGTGGTAGCGCTGGAAAATCTGGTGGTCGGTGAGGACTTCGATTTTCAAATCCTCGTCAATAAAGCCCTCGTGAATCGGAATTTCGACGGGCAAAAAGGCCACACCCGCCTTCGCATCTCCGGCGGGTAAATCCGCTTTCAATTCCTTAAAAATCGCCGCCAGCCGGTCGAACTGTTTGGGATTTTCGGAGCAGATATAAGTCTCGTAGCCCGCCGCTTTCATCTCGTGCAAATGGCGGATGAGCAGGTCGAAGTTTTTGTTGAAAGAGGGCTGGGGCTTGGAGTGGAAGGGGACGGTGACCACTCCGCTGGTATTGGACAAGTTCATGCTGCAAAATTACCCAAACATCCCAAACCGAATCATCTCCCGCTGTTCGATGACACCAATTCGGACGATTCCGTTTTTGTCAGTTCGGAGCAGCAGTGTTGAAATGAGATGGTCGAAACTCATTTTCCTGCCGTTGTTGGCATCCCCGCCAACAATAAGCGGCGGAGTGAGTGGCCAGACAAAAGAACTTGCCTTTGCCGGGCATCACGCGTGAATGATGTTGTTGGCGGGGACGCCAACAACGGAAAAAATGGTGCGGGGAGGGGAAGTTTTGCTGCGTGGGGATGCGAAAGAAGTGACACTTTTTTGAAAAGTGTCACTTCTGCCGCGCTTTTCGTTTTTTCGCACTTGATTTTCCAAACTCAATACATCGTGCCATGACCGAATCCCTGCTCTCTACTGCTCCCGCCGCCATTCCGCTCACGGTGAACGGCCACACTTTCCACATGATATCCGTGCAGGGCGGCACGTTCAGGATGGGCACCAAAAAAGATGACCCGGATAACTATGGCGACGAGCATCCAGACCATGACGTGCGCGTCCCGGATTTTTCCCTGGGCCAGTTCCCGGTGACGCAGGCCTTGTGGAAAGCGGTGATGGACGGCGAAAACCCTTCCTATTTCAAAGGCGACAGCCGCCCCGTGGAGCAGGTGTCGTGGGAGGACATTGATAAAAAATTCCTGCCCGAACTGAACAAAAAATTGCCGGGCTGGAATTTCCGTTTGCCGACGGAGGCGGAGTGGGAGTACGCTGCACGCTCGCCCGCCGAAGGAACGAAGGCGGGGGGCGGAAATGCGGCCCCCAATGACCGGGTGACTGCCAGTCACCGTCTGACTAAATACGCTGGCAGCAACCGCTTGGAGGCGGTGGGCTGGTACGGTGAAAACAGCCACGGCGAGACGAAACCTGTGGGACTGAAACTGCCCAACGCATTGGGTTTGTTCGACATGAGCGGCAATGTGTGGGAGTGGTGTGAGGACGACTGGCACGGTGACTACAATGGTGCGCCAACTGACGGACGGGCGTGGGTGGACAATCCGAGGGGCTCGTCCCGCGTCTTGCGCGGCGGCTCGTGGTTCTACGGCGCTCCGCTGATCTGCCGGGTCGCCTACCGCGACTCCTACGTTCCGGGCGATCGCGCCAGCCATTTCGGTTTCCGGCTCGCGGCTTCGCCTTCCAGTTCAGTGGCCGGCCCGTGAGCAAAGCCCCACCCCGACCCTCCCCGAAGGAGAGGGAGGGAGAGCCAGCAAGTAGCGAGCGGCAGCGGCACCTTGCCGCACGGCAGGCAGCGGAGCAATGCCTGCCTGCGGGAAGTGGCGGCTGCCGCGAGCGGTTTTTTTATTGAAAATTGAAAAATGCAAATAAAAATCTTCCGAATCCCCTCCGGCGGCAATACGCTGCTGGAAGATGAAATGAACGTTTTTTTGCGCAGCAAAAAAATCCTGAAAGTGGACTGCCAGCTGTCGCAGGAGCCGGGCGGTCCGGCGTGGTGTTTTTGCATCCAGTATATGGAGGACGCGCGGGCTGGCGCGAAGGGGAAAATAGAGGTGGACTGGCGGGAAAAACTGCCGCCGGAGGTGTTCGCGCGGTTCGCCCGGCTGCGCGAACTGCGGAAGGCGCTGTCCGAACGGGAGGGTGTGCCGCCCTACGCGGTGTTCAACAACGAAGAATTGGCGGGCATTGCCCGCTTGGAAAAACCAACTCGCGCCGAAATGCTGAAAATCAAGGGCATCGGTGAGCAAAAAATGGAAAAATACGGCGCGGTATTTCTCGAAGAAATGAAGAAACTGCTCGAAAAACCACCCGAACCGCTGTCAGCCGAATCACCATTTACTTCTACTGCGGATGCCGAAGAAGAAAGCGAACCATCTTATTGAGTCCATCGCTGATATGGACAATCTTCGGCTGGCTTTCTGGAAAGCCAGAAAAGGGAAATCCTATTCCGTGCAGGTGGAACGCTACCGCTCCAATTTGGAAACAAACCTCGTCCGGTTGCGCGGGCAGGTGTTGAGCGGCGCGGTGGAAGTGGGCCACTATCATTTTTTCAAAATCTATGACCCCAAGGAGCGGCAAATCTGCGCCCCGGCATTTGCGGAGCAGGTGCTGCACCATGCGCTGATGAATGTGTGCCACGAATACTTTGAGCGGGTGCAGATTTACGATAGTTACGCTTGCCGAAAAGGCAAGGGAACGTACGCCGCGCTCGAAAGGGCAAAACTGTTTTCCCGAAAAAACGGCTGGTTTCTGAAAATGGATATCCGCAAGTTTTTCGATAGTGTGCATCACGGGGTGCTGAAAAATCAGTTGGACCGGCGCTTCAAGGACTGGGAAGTGCTGCGCATTTTTGAAAAAATCATAGACAGTTACGAAACAGAGTCAGGGCGGGGATTGCCCATTGGCAATCTGACCAGCCAGTACTTCGCCAACCACTTCCTCAACGGGCTGGACAACTTTGTGAAAAATGACCTGCGGGCAAAGTGTTACGTCCGCTATATGGACGACCTGGTGCTTTGGCACCACGACAAGGTTTTTCTGAAAAATGCCCGTCATCAAATCGAGGATTATGTGCAGAGCGAATTACACGGAGCATTGAAACCCTCGCTGCTGAATCAGACAGAACAAGGACTGACGTTTCTGGGCTACCGGCTGTTTCCCGGCAGGGTGCTGTTGGCGCAGCGCAGCAAACAGCGGTTTGTCCGAAAATACCGCGAAATCGAGGAGAACTATCACTCGGGCACCTGGGACGAAGCGTACTGTCAGCGAAAAGTGTTGCCCCTGCTTGCTTTTACACAACACGCAGAGACTTTGGCTTGGAGAAAAAAGATAATTTTGCCCGAACACTCGTCGGACGATTTTGATTCGTCCGACGAATTGAAAATAGGACAGCTCTCATAAAGGCTCGAACCGCGTCTTGCGCGGCGGCTCGTGGAACAACGACAATCCGCAGAACTGCCGGGTCGCCAACCGCAACAACAACGAACCGGACAATCGCAACAACAATATCGGTTTCCGGCTCGCGGCTTCGCCTTCCAGCTCACGGGCACGGTCGCGGAGGCGACCGCCACTGAACAGAGGGATTGCCCTGCTCCCGTCCCGAGGCCTCGGGATCGGGACGAATAGTTTTCACAGGCGGCAGGGCAAGTAGTTCCGGTCGAACGTTCTGCCGCTTTTTTTTGACCAGAGACACAAAATGGAAAAACCCGACAGCATCCTTACCCTCGAAAAACGCCTCGGCCAGTCGCTCACACCTTTCGCCGACTGGCCTTCTTTCCTGCAATCGGGCGCGCGCAATGCCTTTTTGGCAGACGCCAGCGGCGCGGTGTTTGCCCTCGATTTGCAGATCAAAAAGACCGCCGCACTCGACCTGTCGCCTTTCGCCCTGCCCATGCTGCGCTGGCTCAACGTGAGCGAAAACGAACAACTGCAAACGCTCGCGCTGCCCGCCTCCCTGCCCGAACTCGTGCACCTCGACGCGAGCCGATGCGCCCTCGAAAAAATAGAAATCCCCGCCGATGCCTTTTCGCGGCAGTTTTTTGGGGAAATGCCCCGTACGGTGCCGGGTTTGTATTTGCAAAAAAACAAACTGCGCAAGGTGGATTTTAAAGGCGGCTGCCCGGGGCTGGAGTTGCTGGATTTGAGCGGGAATAAGCTGGCCGCCTTCAACCTGCCCGCCGGCTTTTCTCGGCTCGCTTACCTCTATTTGAATGACAATCCCGATTTGGTTGACCTCACATTTGATGCTCCTTTGCGCCAACTCGATACCCTACACCTGCGCGGCTGCAACTTGATACAGCTGCCCCACCATCTGCTTTCCTTCGACAACCTGCACACCCTGTATCTGCATGGCAATAAGCTTGGCCTTCCTTCGGGCATAGTACCTGAAGGAGAACGAGAAAATGCTTTCCAAGCGGTGAGAGCCTATCTGGAAGAGCTTGCCGAGGGGCAAATAACAAATGAGCGCGTGAAAATCATCGTGGTGGGCAATGGCCGGGTGGGCAAAACATCCATGCTCCGGCGGCTGCGCGGCGAGCCGTTCAATGCCCGCGAACCCTATACACACGGTGTCCGACTGGGCTATCTGAACAAGGACAACCTGCCTGATGTAGGCACCCCGGGCTTGCAAGCACAAGTGTGGGATTTTGGCGGACAAGAGATTTTTTACGCCACGCACCAGTTCTTCCTCTCTGACGACGCGCTTTACATCTTAGCCTGGACGGACGAAGAAAACGTGCGTGCTTACCGCCAGCGTGACGCCGATGCTCCGGACGATGAGGCCCGATTCCAAACCAGAGAATATTGGTTAGAAAACATCCGCCACCGGGGCGGCCAGAAATGCCCCATCCTGATGGTGCAGACGCACGCGGAAAAGAACTCCGTCCCCTGCAATGCGGACGATTACCTGAAAAACTACGAAGCCCGCTGCCTTGACTTCGACGCCGCAACCGACTATGGGCTGCCTCAACTGATAAAATGGATTACCCAAAAACTGAAAACGGAAATCCCGTTTTTCGGCGGCAATGTTCCCCGGTCTTATGACCGTTGCATCGGCTTGGTGGAAAATATGCGTGGAAAACACCCCCGAATCTCTAAGAGTGACTTCGACACCGACGTGTGCCGCGTTGCCGAGGTGCTGCCGGGCAACGAAACAGAGGCGCTCAGGTACCTGCACCACACGGGCGCGGTGGTGTGGTTCCCTCAAGTAGAGTCACTGAAAGATACCGTGTTCACTGACCCGAACTGGCTCACAGAACAGGTATATCAACTCATCAACAACGAACTGAGCGCCAGCAGCGGCCGTTTCGATGAGACCTACCTAAAAAAGCAATTGCCCAAGTTTAGCGACGCGGAACACGAGCAGTTTTTAGAATTGCTCAAAACCTTCGGGCTTATTTTTGAGACCAAAGAAGAAGGGGCGACCGTGTTTATTGCACCAAACTACTTGCCGAAAGAACTCTCCTACGACGCGCAAAAACTGCTGCGCTCGCACGAACGAGCGCTTCAACCTGCCTTTCAATTCGCTTTCCCAAAATTTCTGCCCGACAACGTGATGGTCAATTTCCTGAGCCGCTATGGGCCTTACTCCGACAAACTGTACTGGAAAAATGGCATATTCTTCACCAATGCACAGGGACAGCGCGCATTGGTAAAATTGGAGGGCAGCACCCTCGAAGTCCATGCCGAGCCGGGCGGACAGTCATTCTTTTTGCAAGCAGAAATCTGCCAAGCATTTGTGGAATTGAGCGGCAATGCAAATGCGGAACTGACAGTCGAAGGGCGCACTGTGTCGTGGCAGGCGTTGGACAACGCGAATAAACAGGGCGTGGCCGATGTGCCCGACCAATACGGCAAATATGTAAAAGTAGCGGACTTTGCCCGCTTCCTCGGTAGGGAAGGTTTCCCGCACGGCGCGGGCAGGCTGCAGGAGCCGGCAAAATCCGTCGTCTATTTTTCCTACGCTTGGGGCGATGCCAACGAAACGGGCGAAAGCCGTGAAAAAATCGTGCGCGACTTGCTCGCCGAATTGGAGCGCGACGGTCGCTTCGACCTGAAGTACGACAAACAAGACGTGGGCTACCGGCGCTCCATCCGCGAGTTCGAGCAAGAACTCGGGCGAGCCGAACGTATCGCCGTCGTGGTGAGCGACAAATACCTCAAGTCGCCGCATTGTATGTTCGAGTTGTTGCAAATTTTCCGCAAATCCGGCTCCGAGGCAGCAGTATTCCGGGAAAAGATTTTTCCCATAGTGTTGGGCGATGCGAAAATTCACGACGTGAAGTCCATCATCGCTTATATAAAACATTGGAAAGATGATGTGGAGGATTTGAAAAAAGATATTGACGACATCGGCTGGGATTTAGCCGCTTCAGTCATACCCGATTTCACCGAAAGAAAAGAAATCATGCAAAATATCGGCGAGTTAGCAAAAATCATTGGCGACCTGAACACCCTCAACCCGCAGTCTCTCTCGGCAGATAATTTTGACAAAATCGTGCAATCTCTGCTCGGCTCCATCACCGATAAGCCCAACCAGCCATGACCGAATCCCTACTCTCCCCCGCCCCCGTCCCGCTCAGCGTCGGCGGCCACACGTTCTGCATGGTGCCCGTGCAGGGCGGCGAGTTCGACATGGGCGACGAGCTGGGCGACTTGTGGGACGCTTGCCGCCCGGTACACCGGGTGCGGCTCGACGAATTTTACATCGGCCAATTTCCGGTGACGCAAGCCTTATGGAAAGCGGTGATGGCTGGCGAAAACCCTTCGTATTTCAAAGGCGACAACCGCCCCGTGGAGCGTGTATCATGGGAGGACATTGTTGAAAAATTCCTGCCCGAACTGAACAAAAAATTGCCGGGCTGGAATTTCCGTTTGCCGACGGAGGCGGAGTGGGAGTATGCGGCGCGTTCACCCGCCGAAGGAACGAAGGCGGGGAGCGGTCATACGATGCAGACAGGTTCCGGCGGAATGACAAAATATGCAGGCAGTGACCGGCTGGAGGCGGTGGGCTGGTACGGTGAAAACAGCCACGGCGAGACGAAGCCGGTGGGTCTGAAACTGCCCAATGCGCTGAGTTTGTTCGATATGAGCGGGAATGTGTACGAGTGGTGCGCGGATTGGTACGACAGCGATTTTTACAAAAAATGCCTTGCAAAAGGCACGGTGTTGAACCCGCGAAACGACGAAGTTGGCTCGAACCGCGTCTTGCGCGGCGGCTCGTGGATCAGCGACGATCCGCGGCTCTGCCGGGTCGCCTACCGCTTCAACCACGCACCGGACAATCGCGGCGGCGGTATCGGTTTCCGGCTCGCGGCTTCGCCTTCCAGTTCAGTGGCCGGCCCGTGAGCAAACAGGCAGGCAAGTAGCGAGCGGCAGCGCCCTCTTGCCGCACGGCAGGCAGCGCAGCGAGGCCTGCCTGCGGGAAGAGGCGGCTGCCGCGAGCGGGCTTAGGGCAGCGTCCTGTACATCTTTTCCCTGCGCGGTCATTTTTTACAAAGGCAAGTAATGAATTTGGCCCACCCATTCCGCTTGCTCGCTGCATTCGATGACGAGCAGCAAGTCGGCAATGATTTGTCCGATAGGAGCATCCCAGGGAGCGATGAAAATGCCGGGGATTGGCTGTCCGGCGACGAGTTGGGCGAAAGCGAATGCAGGAATTGTTCTCGCGTCGTGGGTGAGCAGGATGCGATTTTCCGCCAAAGCCCAAGCCAGCACTTCTGGGTCGTCTTTGCCAGATAGCCCGACATCCTGGACGCGCACAATGTCCAATGCTGGTTTTTGCAAAAGCAAAGCTCTGAAAATGTGGTTGTTGAAATTTTCGTCGGCCAGAAAGTGCATCAGGAGTTGGCAGATTGTTGGGAGGCGCGGCGTTTCAGCAGTCGTTGGCGAAGGCCGGTTGGCGGGAATTGTGCTTCGATTTCCTGGCGAGTATTGGCGGCTTCGGCGCTTTGTTGAGTAAGATATTGCTCGACTGCGGCTTGATTTTTCAGATAAAAACTGATGACGGCGTAAATATCGGCCAAATCAAGCACCGGGAATTGAAGCGCGATTTCTTCGCTCGTGGCACCGTTTTTAAATGCGGTGACAAGCGATTCCAACGTCACGCGAGTATTGCCGACTCGGACGGTTCCGTTTTTGTCGGTTTGAAGTGGCGGCGCTGAAATGAGATGGCTGAAATCCATTTTTTGAAAAATTTTGATTATGCAAATGTAGCCATTTCTATCTCAAAGACAACTTCTCCTCACGGCACCGTCCCGTACATCTTTCCCTGCTCGGTCATTTTGAGCAGATAGTTGAGCCGTTTGATGGCTTCGTCGCGGCGGCTGTCGCCGCGGACTTCGGCTATCCAGCCGATTTTGAGGCGTTTGTAGTGGTGCGGGAATTGCTCGAAAGTTTCCCAAATTTTCGGGTCGGCTTGCAGTTGTTCCAAAATCCAGTCGGGAATCTCGAAGGGGTCGTCGGGCGAGCCGATTTGGGCGGCGATGGGCTCTATGCCCGCCGGGGTCATGAGGCCGAGGCGCTGGAGTTTCCATACGCGCTGGCGGTTGAGTTCGGAGAGGAATGATTTTTTGCGGCGCGGGGTGATGCGCTGCACGGCGCTTTCTTCGTCGTATTTTTTGTTCACACCGTCAATCCAACCGAAGCAGAGACATTCTTCCACCATGTCGTCGTAGGGTAGGGAGGGTTTGCCGGATGCTTTGCGGAAGGTGCGGAGCCAGACTTCGGGTTTTGTTTTGTGGTGGGTTTCAAGCCAAGCGCGCCACTCGGCGCGATTGTGGGGGTAGAAGACTTCGGTGATTTCCATGCGGCGGGTTGCTACTTTGACAGGATAAGGAACGGGTAAATAATAACTTGTAAATTTCAGGCAGGTTGGTTTTTGCCCAGACAACCATCTTTTTGTGCGAATAGCAGCGCTCTTTCATCAAAAAGATGGGCGGTATGGGCGGAAAGAAATCACATCAAATTGATAAGTTATTGTTTACCCGTTCCTAAACAAGGTTTACAGGATTTTTTACTCGTAATGGCCGCGCAAGGAATGTACTATGATGAATTCGTCGGTGACTTGATAAATCATGCGGTGCTTGTCGGTGATGCGGCGCGACTAAAGGCCGCTTTTGTCGCCGCGCAGGGGTTCAGGCTTGCCGGTGCCAGTGAAGGGTGTGCGGCGACATTATGCTTTTGACCAAAAGTTTTCGGTCGTTCAGCGCCCAAAAATTGCAGTCTTCTATTGATTTATCCAGCAGTTCAAGACGCAGCATTTTGGTAGGGGACTTTGTGTTCTTCCAACACGGAAATCACGTCAAAGTTTTCGTCGTTTTCAACTTTGTAAGCAAGTTTGTTTTAATCGAAATCGGCATCGAACCGAACAGTATAAGGCGATTTTCGATTTGCTTCCAAAATTTCATCTAAGTAACGCTCAAAAAATAAACTATCGATTTCAGGGTACCCGGTACCCGATTTTCAGTGAAGTTATTTTTTGAGCGTTACTAAAGAAAGAAAAACCTTATCGGCATCATTTTCAACCATTAGATAGTATACAGAATTAGGGTGATAATCTTGCGCGCGCTCGCAACCGGAAGTTGTGC
>CAYZVM010000015.1:0-3781 GCA_964481485.1 uncultured Saprospiraceae bacterium
GCGAGGCTGGCTCCGGCGGCGGCGGCGCGTTTTTCGGCTTCCTCGCGGGTCATTTGGGAGAGCGTACCGGTGAAAAGAACGCTTTTGCCATAGAGCAGCCCTTCGGTGTTCACGTCGGCTTTTTTGTCCTCATCGGTTTGGCGGAGGTTCACGCCGAGGTTTTCCATGGTTTGCAGGAGTTCGATGTTGTGTTCGTTTTGGAAAAAATAAAAAACGTTTTTGGCCAATACCGGGCCGATGTCTTTGATGGTCTGGTATTTTTCCAAATCCCAGTCTTTCAAATCAAGCACATGCCCTACCTCGGCAGCCAACAACATGGAGCCTTTGCGCCCCAAATGGTGAATGCTGAGCGAGTGCAAAAGACGATAGATGGGGTTGCGCTTGGCTTTTTCGACGGCGGCTTTCAGGTTGGCGGCTGATTTTTCGCCAAAGCCTTCCAGTTGCGCTATTTTCTCATAATCAAGACGATAGAGGTCGGCGATGGAGTGCAGCCAACCGAGCCTGTAGAATTTTTCGATGGTGCTTTCGCCCAATCCTTCGATGTCCATGGCGTGTTTGGAAGTATGGAAAATCATGCGTGCCAGCACTTGGGCTTCGCACTCGGCATTCTCGCAGCGCCATATAGCTTCGTCTTCGGGCTTCACGAGTTCGGAGTGGCAGACGGGGCAGTTTTTTGGGTAATGAATCTCACGCTCGGAGCCGGTGCGGAGTTCGGCGAGGCTTTTCACGATGTAGGGAATCACGTCGCCCGCGCGTTCCACCAGCAGTTGGTCGCCGATTCGGATGTCTTTGGCGCGAATAAATTCTTCGTTGTGGAGGCTGACGTTTTGCACGATGACACCGGCGAGCGGCACGGGTTCGAGTTTTGCAACGGGGGTGACGGCGCCAGTTTTCCCGACTTGGAATTCGACATCGCGCAGGCGGGTGGTGGCTTGCCGGGCCTTGAATTTGAAGGCGATGGCCCAGCGGGGATGGTGGCTGGTGAAGCCGCAGCGCTCTTGGAGTTCGAGGTTGTTGACTTTCACCACCATGCCGTCTATCTCGTAAGGGTATTCGTCGCGGAAATCCTGCCATGCCTGACAAAATGCGATGACCTCGGCGATGTTGCGGCAGGTTTTGGTTTCTTCCAGATGGTTGCCGGGCTCGGGTTGGTGGAGCGGGACCTTGAAACCGAGCTCGCGCAGGAGATGGATGCTTTCGTCGTGGGAGCTGAATTTTTTCAGGATGTCGTTCCCTTCGCTGTCCGCGGCGTAACCCAATTGGTAAAGGAAAGCTTCGAGGCCACGCACAGCGGTTTCTTTGGGGTCTTTCATGCGGAGGCCGCCTGTAGCCGCGTTGCGGGGGTTGGCAAAAAGCGGCTCTCCCGCGTCTTGACGTTTTTTGTTTATTTTCTCAAAAACGTCTTTTCGGATGAGTGCCTCGCCGCGCAGTTCGGCTTTTGCGATGCCGTGTTTTGAAAAAGCGGCTTGCAGCGGCACGGATTTTAACGTCCTGATATTGAGCGTGATGTCGTCGCCCATGTAGCCGTTGCCGCGCGTGGCGGCGCGGACGAGACGGTTGTTTTCGTACACGATGGCGATGGTGCCGCCGTCGAATTTTGGCTCTACGCAGTATTCCACGTCAGCGTCTTTTTCGAGTTTGCACAGTTTTTTTACTGATTCGTCGAAGTCGTTGAGGTCGTCGGCATCGTAGGAATTGTCGAGCGACAACATGGGGATGAGGTGGGGGACTTGCTCGAAATTTTCCACCAAATCTTTGCCGACGCGCTGTGTGGGCGAGTCCGCCGTCACTAATTCAGGAAATTGATTTTCAATGGTTTCGAGTTGTTTGTACAATTGGTCGTACTCGAAATCGCTGATGACGGGGTCGTTTTGCACATAGTAGCGCCACTCGTGGTAGCGGATGACTTGGCGCAGGTCGTCGGTGCGTTGGGCGGCACTTTCTCCGAACAGGTCGGCCTGCGGGGTATAGAGGAGTTTTTTGGAAAGGTCGAAGAGTGCGCGTTGTTCGGTGGTGGAGTACATGAGTGCGGTTGCTGTGAATGGGCGCAAGTTCGGGGTTTGCTTAAAACGCGAAAGATGGATTGGCAACAATTTGTTCGATACCCGCTCGTTTTTTGCGGGTTGAAAGTTTTTTCAATAGTTTTGTCCAGAAAATAAAAAAAATGGCTTCATCAGCATCCACGGCAGCGGGGCAAATCCACTCCAGCACTCCTGTTTCCGCTACCGCCAAACGTCGTTCCCGGAAAATACCCGATTACCTGATTCGTGAGGTGATTGACGGGATCCCCTTTTTTTATAAAGGCTATAAAGCAGTTTTGACCAAACAGAAAACTTTTGAAGATATTATGGCTGATTCCGGTTTGCAATCGCTGATAAAAAAATACTTGTACGATTTGCTGCTTCGTAAACTTGACCCGGCCGTTTACGAGGTTTTTATGGGCGAAGTCGGTGCGCATCTGGAACATAAAAGCAATCTTGGGCTTGATGTCGCCATGTTCGAAACGGCACTGCTGCCCGGCAACAAGTTTGACTTCAAGTATCTGGCAGTGATACCGCAATTGGTTATTGAAGTAGATATGAAGGTTTCGCTTGACGACACGGGGTTGCAATCCTTTGAGGATTTTCTGAGCCTGAAAACGCAAAAATTATTCGATTTTGGTACCAAACGCCTGCTTTGGATACTCACTCGGAGTAAAAAGGTGGTAGTAGCCACACCGGAAACAGACTGGGCAATCGTTGATTGGAATAAAAACATTGAGATGTGGCCGGGCATTGAGGCCAATATTGGGAAGTTCCTAAAAGCACGAGGCATCAATCCAGATATCATTTTCGGTACTTAACAAATCTTACATCTTCCGCAGCGCCACCGCTGCCACTTCTTTCGCCTTTTCCAAATTGTCGTGCGGGTTGTCCATAAAGTTTAGTGCGATGCTAAGCACATACTGGCCTTTTTTCACCAGCAGGGTGACAGTGTTGGTGCTCCAAAGTGCGCCCTCGCCGAGACCCGGCACATCTTCGCTGTAAGTGTCGCGGCGATCGCGTTTGAGCATTTCTATTTGCTGGCGCGCGTGCTCTTCGGAGTGGTAGTCAAATACCTGAACGATAAGGCTGTTTTGGGGCTCGAGGTAGGTGGTGGCGGTCTCTTTTTCGTTGGCACTTTCACGCTCTTTCCAATCGGGTTTGTTCCAAGTGCGGAGGCAGAAAGCTTGGTCGGGCAGGGTGCGGGTATTGAGCACGTCGCGCTGCGGCTCTACGTCGAATAGGATTTGGACATCGGTATCGCTGACGATGTCGCAACCATGATTTTTCCAGTGGTCGGCCCGCCAAGCAGCCCAAGACGTCGAATCCTGGGCGGCTTGTGCCGCAGCAATGGCGGTTTGTTTTTTTGCTCCCCTATCGCAAGCAGTGGATAGCAGGAAAATGGAGAAGGCAAGGACGGCGGCAAGTCGTGTCATGGGAACCGGATTTTGCGGGCTTTGGTAAAAATTTGCTGAAAGGTCTTGAAAAAGTCTGTTTTTAGGTGCAAAAACGATTGGTTTTTTAAAAAAAACGGGCAAAGATAGCAGAATCATTGTTGGTTGAAACTGTGGATTTCAGCGACAAAAAGGATGGCAAATGATTGTGCGCAGGTATTGGTGATGGCGCAAAAAACAGCGGTCGGATTTGCCTGCGGTATTTTGCCCGAAATTTTCATCTTCGATATGCGCGAGGTTGGCGAAGAAAAATTTTCGCACATTTGCCCGCGCTCCTTGATGCCACACGACCGAAAACAGCACTAA
>CAYZVM010000015.1:3881-19174 GCA_964481485.1 uncultured Saprospiraceae bacterium
TTATTATTTGCAAAAAAGACTTTTATGGCAACACAGCAACACGAAATTTTCGGCCACCCGCGCGGCCTATCGCTCTTGTTCTTCACGGAAATGTGGGAGCGGTTCAGCTACTACGGGATGCGGGCCATTTTTTCCCTTTACATGATCAATGCCCTGCTTTTCTCAAAAGCAAAGGCTTCTGAAATTTATGGCAGCTACACTGGCTTGGTGTATCTCACGCCGCTCATTGGTGGCTATGTGGCCGACCGTTATTGGGGCAACCGCAAGTCCATCGTGGCGGGCGGCTTGCTGATGGCTGTGGGGCAGTTCTTTATGTTTGGGAGCGCCTCTATGTTTCAGAATGTGGGCCTGGCGACTTCGCTCATGTGGGCGGGCTTGGTATTTCTTATCCTCGGAAACGGTTTTTTTAAGCCCAATATTTCTTCGATGGTCGGTCAACTGTACAGCGAGGGCGACCGCCGCAAAGACGCGGCTTTCACCATTTTTTACATGGGCATCAACCTCGGCGCGTTCATCGCCCCGTTGGTGTGCGGTTTTCTCGGCGACACGGGCAACCCGGCGGACTTCAAATGGGGCTTCCTCGCAGCGGGCATCGGCATGGTGCTGGGCACGGTTTTGTTCCAAACACAAAAGGACAAATATGTGGTCACGCCTGACGGCCAACCAATCGGCGCCACGCCCAACCAAGCGGTGCAAGCAAATGCCGATGCTGGTTCGGGAGGGCTGGACACGCGCCAACTGCTGATTGGTCTGGGACTGTTGGTGGTGGGTTTTCTCGCACTCTGGAAATTGCTCAGTTTTGATGTATTCGGGGCGCTTATTTATTCGGCCACTTTTGCAATGTGTGTCATTGTGGCGACCGACCCATCGCTGACAAAAGTGGAACGCGACCGTATTATCGTCATTTATGTCTCGGCATTCTTCGTCATTTTCTTTTGGGCGGCATTCGAGCAGGCGGGGGCTTCGCTCACCTTTTTTGCTGAAGAGCAAACCCACCGCGGCCTGTTTGGCGCCACAGTGCCGGCCAGTTATTTCCAATCCGTCAACGCCGTATCCGTTGTGTTGCTCGCGCCCATCACGGCGGCGATTTGGGTGGCGCTCGCCAAACGCAAATCGGAGCCAAATTCATTGATAAAGCAAGCGCTCGGCCTGATGATTTTGGCTCTGGGCTATGTGGTGATAGCCATTGGCGTGGATGGTGTTGGTCTGGGTGTGCGGGTCAGCATGTTTTGGCTCATCGCGCTGTATGTGATTCACACGATTGGGGAATTGTGCCTCTCGCCGATTGGTCTTTCGCTGGTGTCCAAACTTTCGCCGATGCGCTTTGTGTCGCTGTTGTTCGGTGTTTGGTTTTTGGCAAATGCTGTGGCCAACAAAGCAGCCGGCCAATTGAGCAGCCTCTATCCGCCTTCTGGCGCAGAGTACAAAAAGGCAGCCGACAGCGGCATTGACACGGATACTTATCGCGGCTTGTTGGAAGGTTCGATTCAGCCGACGCCGGAGCAAACCGCCATCGCGACAGAAAAGGCGATTCCGCTCAAATACCCCGTCTTCTTCGGCAATCCGATAAAAGACCTGTACCAGTTCTTTATGCTCTTTGTGGCAATGTCTGGCATTGCGGGATTGATTTTATTTGGCTTGTCATTTCCATTGAAAAAAATGATGCACGGGGCGGATTAACGCCGTGTTTTGGCAAAATTGTTTTCAAAAAAGAACCTCGCCAACTTGACCGTTCGCGGGGTTCTTTTTTTGCCAAAAACCGCAGAAACAAACTCCAATGGTTGCAAATTCAGTCCTTCGCTTACCTTTGAAGCCCAACCCGGTTATCAGAAAAAATTTAAACACAACAAGGCTGAAACATGAACTTCAAACTCTTACGCCTCTTCTTTTTTGCATTTTTCCTCCCGCTATCGCAGTCGGCGAACGCCCAATGCGAATACACCCTCCAAATGTCCAACGAGTTCGGCATCGGCTGGAACGGCAGCACATTGATTGTCGCCAACGGCACGAATGTCAATTCGTTCACCTTGAGCGGCCTCCCATTTGACGACGGCACGGACAGCACGGTGGTCTTTACCGTCACCAACGGCGAGCCGCTGACCTTGTCGTGGGTGGCAGGCTTTTTCGATTTCGGGTCATCTTTTGCTTTGTACGACTATGACGGCAACCTCGTGTACGAAGACCTCGCTCCTACCACAGGGGTTTTGTTCACGGGTGTGGGTGCTTGCCCCGATTGCCTGAAACCCGCCAACTTGAAAACGGAAGATATTTATGACACTTACGCCAAACTGCGCTGGACACCCGTGAGCCTCGTCCCTTCGCTCGGATGGTGGGTCATTTATGGCCCAGCGGGTTTTGTGCCGGGGCCGGGCGTGGGCGATTCGGTCTATGTGACGACGCCAAAAGTGACGCTGACCGGCCTTTCCAAAAAAACCAACTACGATTGGTATGTGCTGGAAATGTGCGACAGCACCGTATTCCCGCCGCTCGTAGGGCCGGTTTCATTTCAAACATATTGGTCGGACGACGTGGGCATCTCCGGCGTGGTAAGTCCCGTCAATGGGTGCGACCTCGGCGTGGAGACGGTGAAAATCGTGATGACGAATTACGGTGCCAACGCCCAATCGCTCGTCCCGTTCCGGTACAGCGTGAACGGCGTGGATGCCGGGGTGCCGCAGCCACAAGACGGTTTTTACACGGGTGTGTTGGGCAAAGACAGTTCGGAAGTGATTGAATTTGAGACGACTTACGACTTTTCTGCGCCGGGCGAATATTTGATCACCGTTTTTACAGAAATGAATGGTGATGAAGATGTGCTAAACGATACATTCAACTACTATGTCGTCAACCGACTGGTGGCGCCCTATTTTCAAGATTTTGAAAACTGGAATGGCGGCTGGTATGTGGATACTGCCAGCGTCAATGCTACTTGGGAGTTTGGCACCCCCAACACGCTGGCGATTCCCGCCGCCGCCAGTGGCAAAAATGCTTGGGTCACCAACCTCGACGGTTTTTACAGCAATGACGAATTGTCGTACCTCCATTCGCCGTGCTTCGATTTTTCTGATTTGACTGAAGACCCCGCCATAGAATTTTCTCTGATTTACGACACCGAACTTGAGTACGACGGTGCTTGGCTCGAAATTTCTACGAACGAGGGTCAAAATTGGGAAAAGGTCGGCGCGATAGACGAAGGCATCAATTGGTACAATTTCGTCAATGACAACGCAACGCTTGGCGACGTGTGGGCGGGCAACAACGGCGGTTGGCAAAAAGCCCGCTTCCGGCTGCTCGGCATGGCGGGGGAAAGCAACGTGCAATTCCGCTTTGCATTCGACTCCGATTTTTCGGATGTGTACGAAGGGGTAGGCGTGGACGACATCCGGCTGTATGTGCCTTTTGTCAACGACTTAGCTGGCGAGCGTGCCTCCACCGAAGCCGGCGACAACGAGTGCGGCGCACAAGACGACAAGGTGGTTTTCGAATTTGCCAATATCGGCACAGAGCCACAGTCCATATTTACAGTGAGTTACTCAATAAACGGCGGGGCACCAATCATCGAACTTATCAACGCCACCGTCCAGCCTTATGAGGTTTTTGAATACACTTTCCTCACGCCGTTCGACAGCCGCAACGGAGCATTTGACATCAAATGTTGGACTTCGCTCTCCAGCGAACAATTCCCGGTGAACGACACAGCCTATTTCACCATCAACAACTTGCCGAAACCTGTTCCGTTCCAAGAAGATTTTGAAGACCAATCGTTGCCAACAGACTGGACGGTGACGGGTGGGCCGGTTGTCACAAACGCCAATGGAAATGATTCTTACGTCTTGGAAGTGAATATGTGGGCCGCAAACTCCAGCATCGTTTACGATTTGCCCCTTTATGGCACCATCAGCGCCAACGATACGCTGTCGTTTGACTACCGCATTACCAATTTTGGCTCGGACGGCACAGAACCCACGGTGCTGTTTGGCGGCACCAAAATAGATGTGCAGGTTTCTACCGATTGCGACGCATACACAACGGTTAATAGTATCAACACCTTCACCCATACACCGACAATTAACCTGCGAACGGTAAAAATCGGCCTCGGAAACTATGCTGGGCAAAATGTCAAAATCCGCTTCCGGGGTACATGGACGACCGGCGATCTCAACTTTGACCTCGACAATATCAACCTGCGCGCTTGCCCGCCCGATATGCAACTTTACCCGACAGTGGTGCCATCCAGCAACGGGCAAAACGGATCGGCCACCGTCAATGTCGGCCTCGGCAACCCGCCCTACTCGTATCTCTGGGACACCGGCGACACCACGCAGACGATCACCGGCTTGGCAATCGGCGCATACACCGTCACCGTCACCGACGACCTCGGCTGCACGGACGCACTGACCATCAATGTCGGCGCTGTCTCCACAAATGAAATCGAAGGCTTGACCTCGCTCCGGCTACAGCCCAACCCGACCGCCGGTTTTGTGCAGTTCAATGCCGATTTTGACCGCTCCGTGGATGCCAACTTGCAAATCGTGAACCTACTCGGTCAAATTGTTTGGGAAACAAACGCCTCGAACACCCCCGCGCTTTCGGAGCAGATTGATTTGGGCAATTTCCCCGATGGCTTGTACCTCGTGCGTTTGAGCGTGGATGGGCGAGTGGTGGCGAAGAAATTGGTGAAAAGCAGGTAAGTGCCCAAGTTGGGGTTTTCTGAAAAATTGCGGTTGTCCAACCTGTCGGCGAAAATCTTGCAGCAGGACAGCCGCAATTTTTCATTTTACCCAATGACATAGACTGCGTTTGTGCCGAAGGTGTTTGCATTGGTTTGGACATTTGTTTTACCCGCTCAGCACCTTCATTGACCTATATCGGTCGTACTTTCCCCAACTTTACCCAAACTTTTCAGACATGAAAAAAACGTGGTTACTCCTCCTCTTTTGCCCCCTCGCCGTATTTGCTCAGGTCAATTTTCAATCTTCCAATTTGCCCATCGTCATCATTAACACCAACAACGGCGAACAAATACCCGACGAGCCAAAAATCACGGCGCAGATGAAAATCATTGACAACGGCCTCGGCCAAACCAACTATGTCAGTGGCGCGCCCAACGGCTACAACGGCTTCATCGGCATAGAGCGGCGCGGCAGCAGTTCGCAGGATCTGTCGGACAAAAAACCTTATGCCGTGGAAACCCGCGACGCCGACGGCGAAAACCTCAATGTGCCGCTATTGGGAATGCCCCCGGAAAATGACTGGGTGTTCATGGCTCCTTTCAACGACAAAAGCCTCGTGCGCGACGCATTGACTTTTGAATTGGCCCGCCGCATCATGCCTTGGGCGCCGCGCACCCGTTTTGTAGAAGTCGTGCTCAACGGAAACTATCAGGGCATTTACCTCGTGGCAGAACAAATCAAACGCGACAAAAACCGCGTGGACATCGCCACCCTCACCGCAACCGATATCGCCGGCGACGAACTCACCGGCGGCTACATCATCAAATTCGACAAATCCACCGGCACCAACAACGATGGTTGGGTGTCTCCTTATCCGCCCCTGCCCGGCAGTTGGCAGGACACCTACTATCAATTTCACGAGCCAAAACCCGACGAAATTCAGCAGCCGCAACGGAAGTACATAGAGGATTGGACGACCCATTTTGAAAACGTGATGGCTGCCCCACAATACGCCGACACCACAGAAGGATATCCTAAATACATTGAC
The DNA here is from genome assembly GCA_964481485.1 of uncultured Saprospiraceae bacterium. GTDB lineage: Bacteria > Bacteroidota > Bacteroidia > Chitinophagales > Saprospiraceae > M3007. Next base: position 9,603 of record CAYZVM010000015.1, read on the forward strand.
GTTCAATCGTTTGTTGATTTTGTCATCATCAACGAAATGACAAAAAACGTGGATGCCTACCGCCTCAGCACATTTCTCTACAAAGACAAAGACAGCAAAGACCCACGTATGCACGCCGGGCCGGTGTGGGACTTCAATATCGCTCTGGGCAATGCCGATTACTGCGGCGGCAACAGTTATCAAAATTGGGCGATGAACTTCAACAACCTCTGCCCGCAAGATGGCTGGGTCATCCATTTTTGGTGGAATCGCCTGTGGAGCGACCCCGCATTCCGCCAGCGATTTTATAGCCGCTGGGTAGAGTTGCGCTCCGGGCTGTTCACCGATGATGCCGTGGTGGGTATTTTGGATTCTTTGGTCAGCGTGGTGCAGCAGGCGCAGGTGCGCAATTGGCAGCGTTGGCCGGTGCTGGACGAGTGGGTGTGGCCCAATGTTTTTTGCTGCGGCACCTATCCTCAGCACGTCCATTATTTGGAAAACTGGCTGCTCAACCGCATGGATTGGATAGATGGCGAAGTGGCGACACTCGATACGGGCGAGTACAAAAAAGACAGCTATTTCAAAACGGCGGTTTACCCCAATCCCTCCGATAACTTGCTCACCTTCAAATACTACGTCCACTATTCCGACCAAGTGAACATCCGTATTGCCGACGCGACGGGCAGGCTGATGGCAACTTTTTTCACACCTACCGCGGATGTCAGCGGAGAAAATCGGTACACTTGGCAGCACAACCTCCCACAGGGCATCTATTTCTATACCGTGCTCGTGGATGGCAAAACAGAGTCGAACGGGAAATTTGTGGTGAAGTGAGCGGAGGGTTTAGAGGGGTTGAGATAGTTTAGATGGTTTAGTAACTTTTAAGAGCCCTCACCATTCTAAACCATCTAAGCCATCTAAACCCTTCTAAACTATCTAAACCATTCTAACCCATCTCACCGCCTATCCTGCGAATCAATCGTCACCGCCGACATGAGCCGTTCGTAGCGGTCGCCGAATGACCTGAAATATACCAAAATGGTGTATTGATTGCTGGTTTCGTACCAATTGCCTTCCAGACCTTCCAAGTCTATTTTCCCGGTTTGCCGGTTCACCACACGGTATTCGTAGTTGTAAAAACCCTGTTTCAATAACGGCGATTCGCAGTAATAAGCCTTCGCCTCCGTGCTGTGTTCCATCTTGAATTCCGGTTTCAATTGCCAGTCGGTCAGTTCTCCAAAAACGTACACGTCCTCGCCTTCCAAAGGCAGATTTTGGCTGATGGAAAACAACACCTTCGCGTAGTCGCACTGGAGGAGCGTTTGGTTAAAGTTCTGATTCTCAACAGAAAAACGCCCGTTCAAATCGCCGCGATAGCGCAGCGTGCTGCCTGCGCGGCTTTGGTCGGTGAGCAAGGTCACTTCGTAAAAATCGACACCTTCTGAGATGTTTTTCACCCGGTCGCCCCGGAATTCAAAAGTGCGCATATCAAAATAGCGCCACTCCTTTCCGGCGGGAAAAACGATTTTGTCCTGATAGTCGAACACCAATTGGTCCACGCGGGTAAAATTGGACTGGAGCGGGCCAAGCGCAATATCCCAACGACCATTTTGCAGCACATAAGCCTTCACGTCGTTCTGCGGATTCGGGATGCGCGAGCCCCGGTGCACCACCGTAAAATCAATCTCATGGTGCGTATTCAGTTTGCTCACCGAAGCCGGACTCGCGAATTTGGCCTCCACCCGCCACACCGGCTCCACCACCATAAAACGGCGCACCAACACCAGCCGTCGGTCGTCGTCGTTGTCAAAAATCTTGAGCAGATAATTGCCCGAACGCGCCCAGCGCATATTCCGGTTGGGCAGCCCGAGCGCGTAGTGGGTGTATTGCAAAAGCGTGTTGAACGAACTTTCTATTTCCGTGATGCGGTCTTCTGTAAAACCGTCAATGTATTCATTGTCATTGAGTTCCGACGGTTGCCAGTCGCTGTTGCAATGGACGATGGTGTAAATGTAGTCCTTCAAATCCTCGCCCAAATAGTCGAACTCCAACACCAGCGCGTTGCTGCCAGCCTTCAGTTCCACAATCGGCAACGTCAGCGGCGCGCCTTTCAGATAGAGTTGCACCGTTTGGATATTGTCGTCCAAAATGCGGTTTTCGTTGCGCGGATTTTCATCCGTTTGTGAAAAAAGAAAAAATGGCAACGAGGTAAAAGCAACAATGAAGCACGTCCGAAATGAAAAGCTGTCCATCAAAAAATAGATTTTAAAACGTTGGTACGGAAAAACACCGCCAAGTTACCGGGTTTTAGGGCTGTGTTTTTTCCAAAAAACGAGATTTTGACAAGAAATTCCACACCAAAAGGTCAGTTGCCCCCCATCACCACTTCTCCGTTCTCACAGCCCAACACCACCGTGGCTGGCTCTTTTGGCAATGCAAAAGTCACCGCGCGGCCATTCCGCAAAGTCAGCGTTTGAGTGCCGCCACTTTTGAAATGCGCCGTCAAAAAACCACCGCCCGCATAAACGACGGCTTTTTCATTGGAATAAAAATGAACGCCAGCCTGCTCGAAAATAAACCGCAGCAAACGAGCATCCGTGAGCGGAACGGCGGAAAACCACGCCGTGTGCCCCGGCATCTTTTTCGCAGCAAATGCGGGCAACCCCGAATGTGCGAACAGCCCAAAAACCTCCGCCCCCGCATCTTCAACAGCAAAAAGCGGCTCGGCCTCACCCCACAATTTTTCCGAAATACCGCCCCCAACCACCTCATTCACATCAACAACGACCGAGCCGGGGGCTGTTGTTTTCTTCAGCGCGATGCCCGTAATTTCGGAAGAAAAACGCACATCGAGCGTATTTCCATCGCTGAACCCCGGCGCATAAAGCCAAACAAGATGCCGCCCATCCCGGGCGATTTTTTCGCGGATGATTTTTTTGTCCCGCACATCAAGCAAAAAAGTATTGGCAAAAACGACGCATTTGTATGGCGAAAAATCCACGCGTTCAAGGTCGTCGAGATGCACGAGGTCGAACACCGCGCCCGTGTAGTAGGCGGCAAGACTCATATAATCAATGAGTTGCAACGAAACAGAATCAGGGGCGGCAACAAGGCTTTTGGTGTGGCAGTTCACCTCGGTGTCATAAACGAACAGCACATCGGCTTCGCTTTTATAGGGTTCGTGGAGCGTTTTGTCTGCCAACGCCTTGAAGTCGCGGATGGCGCGGTGGTATTCCGGGTGGTCCCAATATCCCTGATTGCCCCATTGCGGCGAGCGTTCGGCCTGTGCGTTCAAGTCCATGCCCGCCACGCCAAAATCGTAGAGCCACAGCCCCGCGCCTTTCGCGTGCGAGAACATCAGGTTGCGGCGGAGTTGCGCTACATTCTCGCGGATGGCAGCCGCGTAATTTTCCCGATTGTCCTTGATGCCTTCGATAAAGGCAAACGTGCGGCGCGGCTGCTGGTCCATTTCGTCGAGCCAAAGTTTGCCGTGCAGCCGCACCGAGAGCAGAAGACTGCGCGAGCGATACGGTTCGCCGGGTTTTTCCGCCTCCGGCAAATAAGCCTGCGGCCCGGCGAGGTAGTCAACGTGGGGAGATTCGAGCACTTTTTGCAACGCCAAATGCCCCCCGGCGGCTTGGCGCCCGAAACAGGAAAAAAAGTAGCCGTAAAACGTCCCCGTGATGATGGGGCGCGGCCAATTTTCTTTCACCGTTTTGCAAAAAAACACGATGTCGTCGGCCACTAATTCGTGTTGGCATTGGTAGTAATCAATCACCTTTTGCTCGTGGCGCGGGTCGCGGAAATTGCCGCCAGACAATTTTCCCCGCTCGCGGATGCCCGGCACCGTGGCGTTTTCAAAAGTCGCCGATGGAGTGTTCCAGTTTTTTTGCAAAATTTCAACGTCCGCGTATTTCGCCCGCAGCCAGTCCTGAAAATGCCTTGCCATCGGTTCGCTCAAGTCGGCCTCCCAATTCAAAAAGCCCCATTGATGCCATTCACCATAAACCCCGCAGGCGACTTGTATGCCCGCAACTGATTGGCCTTCCGGCGTTTGTGAAAATGCTCGACAAAAACGGGCGAGTTGCTCACCAATTTCTAAACGCCATTTTGCGGAAGCCAAACTCGTGCGCAGCGGGTTGCGCGGGTCGGCTTCTACCAACCGCGAAAATCCGTCGGCGATATCGGGCGAATAGCCCGCGCTGTCGTACCGGACGATTTCTTCGGGATGCCGCGCCGTCCACCAGCGCGGGGCGTTCACATGAAAACGGAAAAAAACCGAGGCCTCCGGGCAAACGGCCTTGATGCCGTTCACCTGCCGTTGGGCATAGTCGAGGCGCAGCGAGCCATCCTCCATCCAGAGTTGTTCCAGAAAAATATCTACTTGAAAAAGACGGATACCGTCGGCACAAAAACGCTCCACATTGTGCTGCGGCACCTCCTCCCAACTGCGTCGTCCGCCCGGCACATCGGTCAAAGCATAAAAAATGGGAGAAACGGGTTGCTCGTTAATAAAAATGGTCGGACGACCCTGATAATTAGCGACTTTAGCGTGGGCGCCGGGCGCGGTTTGGGCGTGGGCGAAAAGACCAAAGAAGAGCGAAAGGAAAAGTAGCGGGCAGCGCATGGGCAAAATTTTGCCAAAAATAACTGTTGCGCCTAAAACTCCGAGTAGCGTCAAGTTCAGAAAACTAACCACCGTCGTCCTTTTTCCCCTTTTTCTCTATCGCCAGGCCAACTGCCCGGATACCCGGCAACGCGTCGCGTCGTGTGAATTGTTCCAATGTGATGATGTACTCGCCGGGGCGGTTGAAATAGGCTCTGTCTTGAAGCAGGATATGCACCCGGCACACACCGCCGGAACATTCACCGTTGGATTCGCCCTGCAAGTTGAACAGGTCGAACGAACGGGCCATGCTCAGCCTTTTGCCGTCTGGGAAACGGGTGTAGAGTTTCAGGTAAATATTCTGGTTGGGGAATGTGTCGGCGTGCTCGAAGTCAACGAACAGGTTGTACAGCGCGGAGGTGTCCGTCACGGTGAATTTGAAATCCACCGTGTCGCGGTACATCCATACCCCGCCGGGGATTTCTTTTTTTTCTTCAAAAAGAAAATTTTGCTCGCAGGAAACGATGCCTAAAGCAATGAAAATCAGAAAGATAAAACGGAATGGCATAACGACCTTAATGACGCTTTTTTTCACATGAAATCACAATCGCCGGAGGGATATTCAGCGCTACCACATCCACGTCCACATTCCCAAAAATCCGGCGATAAAAACTGATGAGCAGCGGCGAATAATGAAACTGGATGAACCGCCCGCCCGCCCGGAGCCAATGGCGGCATTTGGTGGTGATGCTTTCGGCCAGCGATTCCGGCAACATCACGAACGGGATGCCCGAGACGAAATAATCCACCGATTCGATGCCCATTTCTTTGAAATAACGCCCCATGTTTTCCGCCGAATCGTGGATGACGACAAGGCGCGGGTCATCAAACGTGGCGCGGATTTTTTCTACAAAAGCATCATTTATTTCAAAAATAACGAGCCGCGCGCCGGGTTTTAATCGGTTGAGAATGAAGCGAGTAATCACGCCGTCGCCAGGGCCGAGTTCCACCACTACACTGGCGTGGGTCGGGTCAATTTTGGAGGCAATCGTCCGGCAAAGAAAACGCGAACTCGGTGCCACGCTGCCCGTCGCTCGCAGATTGCGGATGCTTTCCCGAAGGAAGTCAAGGCGTTGATTGAAAGGTGTGTTGCCCAAAATCGTTGTTGGTTGCCCCGATATTCCGAGACCTTTTTTTCGTGCCACACTACTTTTGTGTACCACGTTTGTTGCTGTTTATCCCCTAATATAGGAGGCAAGGTCGGGATACTTTTTCAACAGCCCTACTGCTTCGGCCTTTGAAATACGGATTCCCTCGACGTAGGCCGCCACTGCCGCGCCTTCAAATCCTTGATTTTGAAGCTCTTTTTTCAACTGAACGGCCTTGTCGTGCTGCCGGAACAAACCCGCCGTATAGCGGTACGAGCCTGTGCCAGGTTGGCTTTCAATCAAAATATCGCTGAACATAGCCAGGGCGTCGGTGGTCAGAATCTGGCGCGTGGTCGCCACCTCTACCCGAAAACTCACCCCAGCGGTATTTTCATCAAAATATTTTGCGCCCGGGGCTGCCATCAATTCGGATACTTCGGGACGCAGCACTTCTACCGGGAGTTTATCGCCGAGGGTAGCGAAGGAAATTTCGATACGGCGGTTTACCTGCGCGGCGGCTGGATTGGGCGTAGCATCAATAATCGTGCGGACGAGGGGATAGTTGGGGCCACAACTCCGCAACAACACCCGGCTATCAGGTATGCCGCGCTCGGTCAGCACTTTCCCTACCATCTCGGCGCGTTTGATGCCATAATAAAGGTCAAATTTGGCCGGGCCAGTTTCGTCTGTGTGAACGGTGACAAGCACCGTTGCTTGTGGGTAATTGCGAGCCAGCGCCGCTGCATCTTCCACGATTTTCATGTTTTCGGGCGAGAGCACATCTTTGTCCGAATTGTAAAAAAAGGCAGGAATCACCGCCTGTTTGTTTTCCAAATCGGCCTTTTTGCTGTCTGCTGCCATTTTCATCACATCCGTAAAAAGAGGAGGCTGGCTCGTGCGGCTCTGCTCCGTTTGTGCATCTTTGAAATACGCAACATAGATATCGCGCTCGCCATAACTGTCCAGACGGTCGGACGAAAAGAAGGCGGAACGACCATCGGCGGCAAGGCTGAAAAAAGCATCGTCACCGGGCGAATTGAGCGGCAGCCCCATATTCTCGGGAGCCAGCCAATCCTGTTTTTCGTCGTCAAAAACGGCTTTGTAAACATCCAGTCCGCCCATGCTTTCGGTGCGGTTGCTACTGAAATATAGGGTGCGGCCATCGCGGGCGAGGAATGGCGTGGTTTCGTCATACGGCGAATTGACGACAGAGCCAAGATTTTGCGGAAGCCGCCAAAAACCACCGGAATAGGTCGCGATATACAAGTCCAATCCGCCCTGCCCGCCCGACTGGCGGCTGGCAAAAATAAGCGTGGTATCGTTAACGAAAAATGGGTGGCAGTCGCCGTTTTCGGGTTTCATCGGGCCTGCGAACATAGGTGGCACTACCGCGTATTCGTCCTTTAGGCCAGCCGTGTCAGCAAAAATATCGCCACTATAAGGCGTGAACCCACGAAAAAAGTACAACACCTGCCCTTTGCTCCCAAAACTCAATGCAATCTCGTGGCGGGGCGTATTGAGCAGGCTGCCGAGCGGGTCGGCGTAGTCCCAACCGCTGGTAGATTGGTTTGTGAAAAACATATCGCTGCACCATTGCCCGACGATGGAATCTTCCAGCCCGGCATCGTTGCGGCGGCCTCCAGTGGAACCTTCGCGGGCGGCGGAAAAATAGAGCCTGTTGGTAAAATTGGGCGACAAAAGCGGGGCGAATTCGTCGCCCGGCGTGTTCACGCGGTCGCCGAGATTTTCCACCAACGCCACATTTTCATTGGGCAGAATGGCCATGCCGCTCACACAGCGGCGGATATTGTCAGCTGTGCCAGCCCGCAATGGGTGTTTGTCGCTGGCCACGCGCAGAAAGGATTTGTACGCCGGGATTGCCTTTTCAAATTCTTGCTGCCCATGCAACGTGCGGGCGAGGAAGAGGAACAGGTCGGCGTCGCGGCTGTTGGGGTTTTGTTTTGCGACGTATTCGAGGAATTGCCGCGCTTTGTCGGCCTGGTGTAGTTTGTAGTGCGCGATGCCAAGTTTGGTGAGCACACCGGGGTCGCCGGGTTTTTCCTGCTGGTATTGACTGAGCAGGGTGAGCGCATCGGCCCAGCGTCCGTTGGCGAATTGCTTCTCGCCGTTTTTTTTCAAATCGGCGACTTTTTGCGCAAAAAGCACGGGGGCGGCAAAGACGAAAACGAGAAAAAAGAAAACGGTGCGGAACCGGGTCATGCTTTTTTTGAGGCAAAAGTAGGAGTTTTGGGGGAAAGAGAGGACTGGCAGAGACTTGTGGCGCTGAGGCTTAGGGGATTGCTGTTGTCAGCGGGTCGCCAAAAGCAAAAATGTAAAAAAACGGGGATAGCATCATAGCCAACCCCGTTTTTCATATCACTTTGAGTGAAAGGCAAGAACCTACAATCAACGTGATGCCGACTTCACTACTTTGTTCATGGTCGTTTTTTCGCCTGTTTTGCACTGCACGAAATAAACGCCTGAAGTCAAATTGGGCAATTCGAGGCGATAAAACCCAGCAGTGAGTTTTTTTTGCGGCAGCACCACAGCTACGATACGACCCGTTTCGTCGGTCATTTCTACGGCGACTGTTGTAGATTTTTTCAATTCGATATCCAGCGTGGCTTTTTCGTAGTAGGGATTGGGGTAAATTTTCAAGTCAAAAATATCCTGTTTGGGGCCACTGCCGGCTTGCAACACTTCTTCGCTGCGTTTCACGGCGCGGTTGAGGCGTGCATCTTTGGCAGAAAATGTCGTGGTTGCTTTGGGTACTGCTGCTGCCCAACGCAGAGCGTTGATTAAGATGCGTGTCGGGTCGCTCTGCTCGTAATAATATTCCATGCCGATGTAAATAATCTTGCCCAGACCCATCGGTTTGTAACCGAGCACAGGGATGCCGCGCAATGAAGCGGGGTTTATTTCTTCTTTGGCATCCGTCCAGCAGCTAATCGGCGAGTCTTCTTCTTGGTAAGCGAACACATCCACCAAAGTCACGAAATCGGGGTCTGAAATCTCCAGCGGGTAAGCGAAGTCGCTCAGGGGGAATTGTTCTGCGGTACCGTCCAATATGGGGTGTTCGAGGGAAATTTGATGGAGCACAGGGTCTTGGCAGAAATAGCCGAACTCTACGTCGAACAAGTCGAATTGTTGCAAAGTCTGGTAATCATAAGTACCCGTGAAAACTACCACGCCACCCTGCCGGGCATATTGCGCCAGCAGTTTGCCGTACATTTTGTTCAGTTCGGCATTGCCTTCAAACGGATAAGTAATCACAACCGCGTCGTGGGTTGCCAATGCCGTGTTCAGGTCGTAAGTCGTCCCTTCCCAAAATTCCGAGATGGAAGAAGCGGGCAATTGCGCCTGAATCAGCCCGCGCACCTTGCCGGCATAAGCACTGTCATAAGCGTTGTAGTTGAGCATCAATACGCGCAGTGCCGTGGTCGTGTCGGTATCTGGACGGTTGTCCAGTGCGATGAAAGACAGGGAAAAATGCTCGTTGCCAAGATGTGACAGCGCTTGCGTTGTGTTGATTGGGAAAAGCCGGTCGTTGCACTTCGGTTTTTCCGCCCGGAAAGCCGTCAGGCATAAAAAGCCGAACGCCAGTGCGAAAAGTGAGGAAACTCGAAGCATGAGGGTGTAAATTTATTTGTCTATGCGAAAAATGATTTTGCCGGGAAACGAAAAAAACGGCCGCTGTTGTACAATGGGCGGCGCATTTTGACAGATGTCGGCAAATTTCGGGCTGCGAAGGTAGGGTTTTTAGGCGTTTGCCCAAACATTTCCACACCGGCTCAAAAATCGCGCCTGTCAAGGGACAAAAAAACTGCCCAGAGGTTGTA
>CAYZVM010000015.1:19274-46466 GCA_964481485.1 uncultured Saprospiraceae bacterium
TCTTGTTCGGTGCTTACTTCTTCGCTACCAACGACACTTGAAGGTCGAATTCGTCGTAGATTGTCTTGTCGCCCAAGTTGTCGAAGAACGAGCCAGAGCCAAATCTCACATCATATTCCGAACGGTCAACAGTGATTTTGCCGGAAGCTTTGATGGTGCCGTTGCTCTCGTTCACTGCAGCCGCGAATTTCACCTCGTTAGTTTTTTCCTTGATGGTCAAGTTGCCGACGATTTTGTAGTTGCCTTTCGTGTCTTGCGGGATTGCCTTGGTGATCACAAACTTGGCAGTCGGGTATTTTGCCGCGCCAAAAAAGTCGTCGCTTTTGAGGTGACCCACCAATTTGCCAGCGTATTCGCCTTCGAGGTCGGTGCAGGTGATGGAGTTCATGTCAATGTCGAAAGTACCGCCCGTCAATTTGCCATCGGCATAAGCAAGATTGCCGTTTTTAACTTTCACATAGCCTGTGTGTTGGCCGGTCACTTTGCGACCCGTCCAAGCAATGGTGCTTGAATTAACGTCCACATTGTAAGTAGCGGTGTTCTGTGCGGCCATCACGAGAATAGCCAGAAGCGGGAGGAAAAGCAGTTTTTTCATGTTTTTTCAAAAAATTTTAGAACAGTGAATGAATTGAATTCGGAGGTCTTAAAAACAGGGGTAAAGTTAAGTGTTTTAAAAACAGGTGTTACAACATTCAAAGTTAATGGTTGTTTAAAGGCACTGAAACTTATTTTGCAAGCCGCCCAAACACCTCAAACCGGATTGGTTTTCGCCCAAATGGGCTGTAAAGAAAAGCCCGTCGTTTCGTGGGCGGCGGGCGGCGTAGATGAAATAGGCCAATGTGGAGATGAAATCAACCTCTTTGCCTCGGTAAAAATTTAAAACGCTGCTGTAAATTGGTTTCGTGGAAATTTTCAAAACATAATTTTTTTTTCCGGGGCAGATTTTTACCTTTGCGCCTCCAAAATTTTGACGTTACAAAAATACTCGAACAATGAAAGAGTTGGAAGCCATACAATTCGTCCACGATCAACTGCTGACGAAGCCTAAATTCCCAGAATTCAACACGGGCGACACCGTTATTGTCACTTACAAAATCACGGAAGGTGACAAAACCCGTGAACAGGACTATCGCGGCGACGTGATTCAAATCAAAGGGCATGGCCTGACGAAGACTTTCACTGTTCGCAAAATGTCGCATGGTGTCGGTGTGGAGCGTATTTTCTCCTTCTCTAATCCGAACATCGCCGGCATTCAGGTAGTGAAACGCGGTCGTGTTCGCCGCGCGCGCCTTTTCTACCTGCGCGGGTTGGTGGGCAAAAAAGCGCGCATCAAGGAATTGAAATTGACGACGAGCTCGAATTGATGGGCGATTGCCCGTTCGATTGCTTTTCGCAATTTTCCAACAAGAACAGGCTGCCCGGTTTCCCCGGACAGCCTGTTTTTTATTTTGCTCAAAAGCATTTTTACGAAAACCCTACCCTCTTTTCCGCTCATAGTGCAGCTGCACCAGCCCGCTTGGATAAGCCTCGCTTTTCAAAAGCGTCAGGTCGTGCTGCGAACGGCCGGGCTTGAACAGCGCAACACCGTCGCCCAACAGCACTGGGATGATGGAAATGACATAGCGGTCAATCAGGTCGCGCTGTACCAATGCTTGCACCACCTCGGCACCGCCATCGCAGTAAATGTTGAGGCCAGGATTTTGGCGGATGCTGGCGACGAGGTCGGTCGCATCGCCGTTGAAAAACTCCACATTTTCATCGCTGCCAGTTTGGGTTTTGGACAACACATAACACTTGCGCCCTTTGTGCGGCCATGGGATGCCAAAACTCAGCACTTTCTCGTAAGTTTTTCGCCCCATGATGATCGTGTCCACGGTTTCGACAAATTCGGCGTAGCCGTAATCTTCGGGCGGCGCCTCCACCATGGAAAGCCACCCGATGTCACCGTCGGGTCGGGCAATGTAGCCGTCGAGACTGGCGGCGATGTAGAGGATGAGTTGGCGGTGTTGCATATTCGGTTGTTATTTTTTTACAAAACAACATAGTGGGTTTAGAGTGGTTGAGACAGGTTTAGAAGGTTTAGGTTTGGAGTTCAAATCATTGATTTCCAGAGCCGATTTTCATTTCTAAACCTCTCTAAACTATCGAACCACTCTAAACCGTATTTTTTGTCAATACGAATACGTCGTCGTCAGACTTCCAGAAGGCCGTGTTGTACGTTTGACAACGGGCAAACCCTCCTCATTGTAATCGTATTCGTGGGCGGTGACTTCGGTGCTGCCACCGGGCAAACGGCGGGTTTCCCGGCGCGGGTTGTTGAACTGCCAACGCACTTGCGGCAAGTACGGGTAACGCATCGTCCAACTCGTCGGGTTGATTTTGTCATCGAAATCACTGTATTCCGTCGTTTCGAGCAATTTGTACTGTTGCTGCCCCGATGTCGAGTCGGTGACCTGTTCATACGTCTCCACTTTTGAAAGGTTGCCTTTTGCATCGTACCCGAGTTGATGCTTATAGACCGAAACTGGTTCATTCGGCAGATTGCTGACACGCCAAATTTCTTGAGCAATGCGGTCGTTGGCATAAATATAAGTCACCTCTCTCGCCAAATCACCACCCGGATACAGCTCCTTTGTCGTATGTATCAAGTTGCCGTGGTAAAAGTATTTCACCGAAAAACTGCCCGTGAGATTGACTTCAATAGGTTTGTCCGCAGCATCATACTGAAAATCATAGACGACGGTGCGGATTTTGGTCGGGTCGCCCTCCACGTACTGCCATTGGAAGCGCAACTGCGACACCTGCCCTTTGGCATTGTAGGTGAAGGTTTCATGGTCATTTTCCGCCCATTTGAGCTGACTTACGAGTGCATTGGCGGGCAAGGGATTGGGCAGTTCTTGCTGCGGCGGCAGAGGGTTGGGGTTCGGCTCGTCCACCGGGTCTTTTTTGCAGGCGATAATGCCCAAAAGGACGGCGGAAACGAGCAGTGCTGTTTTGAATGTTTGTTGTTTCATAGCTTAAATTTTAAATTGTTTTTGCAAAACCGGGTCGAGCCAAAAATGGCTCTCTCAGCGCACCGGCTGCATATCCACGCCCTCCACATCGGTGCGGAGCAGGAGGCCGGTGGCGACGGCAGCGATGACCGTGCGGGTCTCGGTATCGAGCGATTCGTCAATCCACACTTTTCCTTTGTTCATGGTGGACACAGCGCCCACCACTTTGCCGCCGATGCGGAATTCGTGACCATATACGGTCAGTTTTTTCATCCAGTCCGGTTGGCCTTCGAAGCCTCTGATGGCTTCTATGTCAATACGTTGTGTGCCGTTTTGGGCAAACCCTGCGGAGGCTTTTTCGCGTAGAAAATCGCCATTGGGATTGTGGAGCAGAAAATCCCAATGGGTCGTGCCGATGGAAATATTCCCAGCAAAAAAGTTTTGGTAGTCGAGCGGGACTCCGAAAAAATCGCGGACGATGGGCAGTTCGGTGCTTTTGAACTTACTGACGCAGGCTACTTCCGCCCGTGTGCCGTCGGAGCCAAATTGGGTAAAACTCATTTTTTCCTTCGCGCTTTGAAAGCGCACGACAAACGGGATGTCGTACCCTTTCGTCCAGCCGCGCCGGACTTTATCCGTCGTGTACGCGCCATAGCGGATGACTTGCCCGATTTGGAGGCCATTGCGCCCTTTCACGGGCATGGCACTGGCGTTCAGTTCAGGGCTTACGGCGATTTCAGCGGTGCGGCAGGCGAAAAGGCCGGTGAGTACAAGCATGGAGATGATGGTAACTGGTTTCATAATTTTTCTTCTTTTGATGAGATAGGCGACTGCGTACAGAAGCACCAAAATGGAGGTGTGTCCCATGGCATTTTTTTGAACCCGTCGCTTTCTCTGGCGAGGCTGCGCTGGGTGCTAGTGGGTGTGTTGATTGTTGTTGCAAAAGTGTCGGCGGCACGGGCTTGCCCGCAAGAATCTGTTGACGAATGCCCAAAAACAAAGTATGAATGACCACCGGCACATAACAGGAAAATCACCCCCATCGCCTGACAGTCTGCGTTTTGCTTCGCATAAAACACCAATGCCCGGTCGCAAAAAGCAACCGGGCATGATGATATACACTGTTCTAAAATGTTGTAGGACAATGCGATGGAGGCTTGGCTATTGAACCCCCAAAGCAAAAGGCACATTGGACTGCGGCACAAACTCGGAAAGGAACGCCGAGGGTTTATTTCCCGTGAACTCTTTGAAATCGCGGATAAAATGCGACTGGTCGGAGTAGCCAAAATGGTAGGTCACATCCACCCAAGAAGCCTGTGGGTATTGCTGCACAAAGTCGTAAGCACTTTTGAAGCGAACGATGCGCCCATAAGTTTTTGGGCTGATGCCGAATTGCTCCTGAAAAACCCGCTGCAACTGCCGTTTGCCGACAAAAACTTTTTCCGCTACCGCATCCACCGATTGGGTGCCGGTCGAATTGCGGATGTATTCCATCGCTTTTGGCAAATAATGTTGCTCTTGGTGTGCGCTAGCCGCCAATCGCTGGCGAAAATAACCTATCGCCAATTTCACCCTCGTCGCTTCGTCGGGCGCCGATATGATTTGCCCCGTCAGTTCGTCCAACTCATCGGAGCCTAAAAATTCGTGCAGGCTGGCAAAACTTTGCGCAAGTTGGCTGACGGGTTTGTCGAACAAAGAGACAATTGCCTCCGGCTTGATGTTGAGGCCGAGCATCGAGGTGCCGCCATTTGTCGTGAAAAAAATCGGCTCTTGGTGCAGCCCGACAATCATCGCCGCCGGTGCCTTTGTCCATTTCCCGCGCGTAAACACCTCGTGGATGCTCGGCGATGTATGAAAAATCAATTCAATCATGCCGCCCGGCAAACAAAACTGAACAGGTGAAATTTCTGTCGGGGTACCTTCGACTTTGTAACTCCAGATGCCGTCAAAAACAGATTTCAGGTCGTTCGGGATAGGGTAATGGTGCGAGATGATTTTCATTTGCCAAAAATTAAAAAAGTCAAATGGGCAAGAGACATTCCATGTTTTTGAAACATGGAATGTCTGCCCAAGAAATCACTGCTTCGCCACTTTGCCGGTGTACAACTGCGCACCGTTTTGGGCAGTCACGGAATAAATCCCGGCAGGCAAGGCCGTCATGTCCAACACCTGCCCAGGCTGCATCAGGCGCGACTGCACCAACTGCCCGGCGGCATCAAATACGCGCACGGCTGCCTCTTCGTCGAGCATGAGGCGCACCACGTCGGTGGTGGGGTTGGGGGCTAATTGCAGCGCCAATGCCGATGGGATGGGCGGCGTGGAGACGAGGCCGTTGTAGTAGTAGTATTTTTTGTTGTCCAAAATCCAGTCGAACAAGTCGTCGTCCCAGTGGTGCAACCTTTCTTGAGCCAAGTTCTCGTCCTCGACGTATGCGTAGGTAACGAGTTCGCGCTCATCCCAAGCACCCGGATTGATAAATGTGGTTTCCTTGCTCGCCACGCGCTGTTCGCCGTCGAATCCATATTCAACCCGTTGGGTCATGTCCCATTCGTCATTTGCCTCGTCCCGCTGAAAACTCATCGCCAGCCGGAGCGCCCCGAAGAGGGTGTAAGCATAGTTTTCGCGATTTGTCGGGTAAAATGCAACACCATCGGAAACAAATGTCGTCACTTCGATGGGCAGGTGGTCAACATAAGTGATTTCGGTGCGGCCACTGTTAATGTCAAAACCGTCGAATACAGCGTATTCTTCGATGAGGTGATTATCCCCGTTGGTATCGTAAGAATAGACGTCTTTGAACAACAGTGGCGTACCAAAATAATCGAAGGTGGAAACACTTTCCAAGAGGCGGTCTTGCGCATCGAATGTGTTGTAAGTAGCGAACAAGAGGAGCCAATCCTGCGCGACCGTGTCCCATCCATACACAAGGAACGAGTCAATCAAGTCTTGCGAATTACCGTGTGGGTAGTTTTTGAGCCATGAATCGGGCTTGAAAGTTTCACTCTCCGGGTCGTAGGCTTCGGCAATCGCCGTGACGATGCGCTGCTGGTCGTCGCTCGTGATGGTGGTGCGGCTGAGCGGCAGCCAAGCATTGTTTATCCATTCGTATTCGGCTTCCTTTTTTTCATTCGGCGAGGTGTACTGATAGGTCGTGCGGAAAAGTGGGGTGCTGTCGCCGGGGGCGTTCAGGTCGTAACCGTAAAAGGTTTTGGTAGAATCCAATTGGAGCGGGCTGCGAGATGCGACTTTGTCCACCGATGCTGCCGGGAGGTCGAACCCTGCCCGATTGAGCAACCGTTTTACGTTGTACGACCAATTTTCAACATAAGGCTGGAGGCTGGGAGCGAGCGTTTTTTGAGAAAAAACGGAATTGGCCACGAGGATTAAAAAGAGGGTGAGGAAAGAGTTGTTTTTCATAACTTGCTTGAAAGTGTTTTTGTGCTAAAAAAATTTGATGCCGCAAAGGTGGCGGGCGGGTAAAAGGGGAGGCAAAACTCAAATTCCGAAAGGCCGTTTTCGCATGATGAATCGGCGGTATGGAGTGCTGAATTTCTATGAGTAATGCGCGGTGTGCAGTCCCTCGCTCACCAATACACTGTGCAGGCGTTGGCGGGCACGCGAAAGGCGGCTTTTGACATTGGAGCTCGTCCAGCCGGTGAGATGGCCGATTTCTTCGATGCTTTGTTCGCGGAAATAGAACAATTCGAGCGCGGTGGCATCCTGTGGGCTGAGTTGGCGGAGTGCCTGGCGGAGCATTTGGCTCGTTTCCTTTTTTTCCAAAATGGCATCTCCATTCACCGAACTTTCATGCCCATGCGACAAGACACCGTCTATGGATTCCCATGTGGCATAGCGCCGCAGTCGGAGGCGGCTGATAGCCAGCGAGACGGCTATTTTGCAGAGCCAGGTGCCAAGTTTGCTTTCGCCGCGAAATCCGGGCAAGGCGCGAAAAGCGCGCACAAAAGTGTCTTGCGTCACTTCTTTCACGGCTTCCGGGTCGGAGAGATGACGTTGGAGGACGGTGCGCACCAGCCGTTCGTAGCGCCGCACTAATATGGTGCAGGCTTGCTGATGGCCCGCGACGACGAGGGGGATAAGTTTTTCATCGGTCCATTGGTGGGCGTGGGCGTGTTTGCTGGTTTGAGCGTTGACTTTCATGCGTGACTGCATTTTTGTTGTCGCAAAAGTGCTGGCCGCGCCTATTGTTGCCCAAAAGCAAGTTGACGAATGGCGGAAAGGGAAGGAAGAGTGACGGCACGACTAACCCTATTGCTGGATTGAGCCGTGCCGTCACGTATTGATGTTGCGAACGCCTATCCTACTGGCGCACCAATTTTCCGGTCTGCCATCGCCCGCCGTTTCTTTTCAATTTCACGACATAAAAACCTGCGGGCAAGTCGCCCGTCCACACGGGCTCGCCGCTGACGACGGAGGTGTCGCGCCACATTTTCCCGTCGTTGCCAAGTATTTGCAAATCAACACGTTCGCCTGCGTTTATACCTGAAAAACGCACCCACGAACTGCTCGGGTTGGGAAAAATCTCTATTTGCTCACTTTTGTTTTTCGGCAAATTGACAGAAGTCACTGCCCCCTGAAACAGCCACACATAGGCATCGGGGAACTCTTGCGCCCAAAAACCTTCCGAGTGCGAGCCACCGGGCGGGACGTGGAAATATTTCTCGGAGGCAGAAAAACCGGCGGTCGTCATGGCGTCGGCCACTTCCTGCATATCTGTCTCCACATAATCGGGTTCGCCGCCCGCTGCCAAAAAATAGACGCGAGCGTCGCCCTGTTTGGGATGCGAGGCCGTGTGGTTGGCCGGGTTAGCGCCTGCAAACCAAAAAGCCGGGGAAAAAATGCCGGCTTTGGCGAACACGTCTTGCCGTTCCGAAAACGCGTACATCGAAATCAGGCCGCCCAAACTGCTGCCCATGATGCCAGTGGTGTGCCGACCGGGAAAGGTGCGGTACAGCGAGTCAATGTGCGGTTTGAGCGTGTTGACAATAAATTCCACATAGAGCGCACCCTCGCCGCCCTCGTTGTATTGGGTGTTTAGCCAGGGAGAATATTCGTCGGCACGGCTTGCACCGCCGTTGTCAATGCCCACCACGATGCAGCCGTAGTCGCCCTGCTGGTGGAGTTCGTTGAGCGATTCGTCCACTTCCCATTCGCCGGAAAAACTGGTGGCCGCGTCAAACAAGTTTTGCCCATCTTGCATATACAGCACTGGGTATTTCTTCGTAGTCGTCTGATAATCAGGCGGCACATAGACCCAGATGCGGCGGTTGCGGTTGAGTTGGGGCATATAAAAATTGTTGTCTAACACCAGCACGTTGGGCGCAGCGGTCGAGTTGCCCCCGCTGAGGTCTTCCCAAGTGAGGATGCTCAATTCCACGGTGGTCGGCTGGCCGTTGTAGTTCAGCACCCGGTCGGGCAAGAAACCTCCGGAGGCGTTGCCTTCCACCGTTTCCCAGCTGCCGCGTGTGAATTTGTACTTCACCTCGCCCACCGGCGGGTTCAGCGTGATGCTGTATTGCCCGCCGCCGAGGGAGGTCAGTATCGTGGCGGCATCGGCAGGGTTCCAGCCGTTGAAAGTACCGACGGCGTGGATGTTTGCGCCCGGCGGCGTGTTGGCGGGGATGGAGTTGACTTTCAGCGTGAGTTGAGCCTGGGCAGTTGGCATAGATAATTTGGTAGCCAACAGCAGGAAAAGGACAAAACGAAACAGTTTTTGCATGAAAAAATCGGTTTTAAATTTGAAAAGGTTTGGATTTCAGAACTTGCCGCAAAGTTCCGAAAAGTATCTCGCCGGGCTGTCGCATTATGTTTTTTATCCTCTCGAAATTATTGGCTTTCGCGTTGAAGCCGCTCAATTGGTTGGCGCTGCTGGCCGTGTTCAGTCTATTGACAAAAAACCCGCGTTGGCGAAAAAAGAGCGCTACCGCACTGATAATCACGCTCTTGGTTTTTTCCAATCCGTGGTTGGTGAACCAACTCGCCCGTGCTTGGGAAACTGGCAAACGAAGTCCCGACGCAATTATTGAGCCTTATGATGTTGGCATCCTGCTCGGCGGCTACGTCAACTTCAACGCGGACGCGCCGCCGGGCTTATTGACTTTTCACCAGGCAGGCAACCGGCTCACCACAACGCTGATGCTCTACCAAACCGGCAAAATCCGCCGCATCTTGCTTTCCGGCGGCGATGGCAGGCTCATCGGCAGCGACCGCCCGGAAGCTGCCGTCGCCCGCACTTTCTTGGTGCAATGCGGGGTGCCTGACAGCGCTATTTGGGTCGAAAACAACTCGCGGAACACCCGCGAAAACGCGCTTTTTTCCAAACAAATGTTGGACAGCCTCGCGCCGGGAAGTCGGTGTTTGCTCATCACATCGGCTTGGCATATTCGGCGTGCAGCAGCGTGTTTTGACAAAACCGGGCTGAACTGCGATGCTTTCGGGACGGATTTTTTGGCCGAAAAAAGCAACGGCAATTGGCTCAACTGGATAGAGCCCGACTGGAAAGCACTGCTGAAATGGGAACTGCTCCTGAAAGAATGGGTGGGCTGGCTGGCTTATCGGGGGAAGGGGTATGTCCGCTGATTCAAACGAGCATTTCCAGTTTTAGCCTGTGGATTTTCATGGGATGAGGGCAGGGAATTATCTTTACCCGCCATTTTTTTCAATTCCAGACCATCTTATGCAAGACATTCAAGTCGCCATCGAACTCGGCGTTGACCTGATGAAAGATATCGTGGCTGCCGGGTATTCGTTTTTGAAGGAGAAAAACAAAGAGCGGGATTTTTTCGGGGCAGCGACGAAAAAGTACGTCGGCTGATTGCTGGAGCGCAACAACAACATCAAAGCGCTGACCATGCGCGAGCCGCAGCCTTTGGAAAAACTCTATGTCCGCGCCAACATCCTGAAAGACAATATCACGGCAGAACTGGGTCTAAGGAACGGTGGACGCAGTTTGCCAGAGCCATGCCGTGCAAAAGTCCTGAGCATGTGAGCTGTTTTTTTGCCCTCCATCACGAGCGCCCAAAGCAGGTGATGTGGCAAGCAGATTATTTCGCGGAGTTTCATAATAGTATGGCAAAAGTCTCCTAAAAATCTCTTGCAGTTGTTGATCATTTGGAAATCTACGGAACGAAAAAACAAACGACTTGTTGGATACCTGCACTTCTGTTTTGGGGATGCGGGATTGATGATACATGGATTTATTAAGAAAAATTGCACGGTTACAAGTTCAGATTACACACTTATGATATTCTTATAGCCCAGATTGTCAAGTGAATTATGTTAGAGCAAGAATACCAACCGATACCACTCTTCATTATTCACAAAAACGATTTGTTTTATGTTTACTCAAAAGTACTCCCGCGTACAGAACCGGATTTGTCTGGTTCTGCTTTCCCTAAGCGTTTGGGGCATTGATGCCCAATCCCAATCCTGTCAGATTATTGGCCCCGTGGAAGTGTGCAACCAAAGCACCACGCACTATGATCTGACAACCGAAAACATTTTCCCTATTTCCGATGTGGACTGGAATATCACGCGCGGTGATGCGCAGAATTCCACTTTTTCGGGAACAGATGTGCATTGGACAAGTGTAGGGGTAGGAAATGTGGAGGCCGTCGTTACCTCGAACGGTGTCCCTTATATTTGTAATGTCACTGTTCAGGTTAATCCGCTTCCGAGCATCAAAGGGTTGCCATCAAACATATTATCTTGCCCAGACAATGAAATTAATTTGGAGGTAGAGCCCTGCAATGGCTGTCAGTATTTGTGGAGTGTAGTACCCGGCGCTAACAATCCTAGTCAAGTTTATCACTTGACAACCGCCGGGGCGCAAGCATCTGTTACTTTTGATGACCCCGGCACAGGGCAAATTTGCCTTACCATAGTTGACGACAAAGGTTGCTCCACCTCTACTTGCAGGTTTTATGGTATTTACGATGTTCATCCTACGGTGCAAGTAACGGGTGCGGATCTTCAAGGGGGCGAATATTATGTGTGCCCACATCAACCAGTATTTTTTGGCGCTAATGATTTTGAACCAACGCCTGCCTACAACTGGCATATCTTCGGCAATGGGATCAATGTGGACATACCTGGACAGGATATGTCTTTTGAATTCCCCAATGCAGGCATTTACACGGTTACGTTAACAGCGAATTGGGGCAACTGCTCCACCTCTACCAACTACATTGTCCATGTTTCAGATTTTGAACCGGTGCCTATCATTTGCCCATCGGTAGTTTGCGAGGGGCAAGCCATTGAATATAGTGTGGATGCCACCTGCGGCGGCACTAACCCTATTTGGGAGGTGAGTTCTCAAGGTACTATTAGTAATCCTACGATAAATTCGACAACCGTCACATGGAGTACGGGGTCGTCATATTCCGTCGGTTATATACAGTATAATGGCGATTGCGCTGGCTATTGTCCTGCACCGTCTATTGTTCAAGTTCCCATTTTCCCAGTGCATGCAAATATGAATGGTTCAAATACAATCTGCTCCAATGGCAACAAAAATTACTTTGTACCCAATTTTCCAGGAGCGATTTATGAATGGGCGCCTTTACAGATAAATGGAAGCGGATCGGTAACTGGTAGTGCCTCTAGTACGAGTCCCAACTTATTTGTCCTCTCGGTCAACAATTTCATCGGCACTGTGACGGTGGAAGTGACCGTAAGACACCCATTGGCTGGTTGCGAGTTCACAATCAGTAAAGTAGTCAATATATTTGTCGGCAATTTGAACGAACATGAACCTATTTGCACTGGTACGTCGGCAGATTATACATTGACCCCCACTCCACCTGCAAATTTCAATATTTCATGGCAGTTAGGAAGTGTCCCTTTGCCATATCATACCCCTACTATCACCATCCCAGGCTCTTATTTTGGCGAGGGAGGCCTATATAATGTGAGGGCAGTATTATCCACATCTTCTCCCATCGGCAGCTGCGCGATCTCTTCTATTTTGAATGTAGGCGACGCGCCAGCAATAACCGAAGTTAACGGTGAAAAAGAAGTGTGCTTGAACACGCCTTATTTGTACTCTATTCCGATATCAGGATTAACTTCAGACGACCATGTGTACTGGAGTTTTATTGAAAACGGCATGGAGACGGGATACATTGGCTTCTCGGTTTCGCATACCTGGACATCTGCGGTCAACCCCGTAATTAGAGTCTGGAGAGAAAGGACTACACAATTTATTACTGGAGATCCAGTAACGTGCACTTCTCCTGTGACTGAAATCCCCGTCACTGCTTTAGAGGATGTCAATTTGACAATAGCCGGAAATCAAGCACCTTGCCCAGACGGGGAAGAAACTTATACCGCCAGTATTGTGGGCAACTATAACTATCATTGGGAAGTTGACCCGGCGCTTGGCGCTGTCGCTTCGGGTCAGCATACGCCAATGGTGCATATTCAATGGTTTTCTGCTCCCGGACCGACGGATGCCATCGTGCGATGCACCGTCACCATCTGCGACCAGGAACGCATTGCCGAATTGCCCGTGGAAATAACTCCTTTTCAACTTACCTTGACTGGCAACCTCAGCCCTTGTCAGGATGTGCCTGCCATCTTCAGCGCCAACGCTACTTCAGCGGATAATTATATCTGGTATATTGACGATGCGTTTGAAGACTTCACTACGATCCCTGATTTCAGCCATGCATTCTCCGATGCGGGTGTTCACCGCGTTCGGGTAGTGGCAGTGAATCCAAACGGTTGTGCGGGTATGCCTTCCGCACAAGTGATTGTAAATGTGCTTGACAATCCACAGCCTGCTATCGCGATACTTGATGGAGGAGAGGTATCTTGCCCGGTAGGGACACCTTTTTCCCTGCAAATAAGCGTGCTTCCCGAACATCCGAGCGCTACCTATAACTGGTATTTGGGGGGGGCTTTTCTGGATAACCACACTTCACCGTATACGGTCACGCAAATTGGCTGTTACACTGTGGAAACCACAAACGGTGTCTGTACCAATACCAGCGAGCCTTTCTGCCTTCAATATGACTGTGGCTGTGACTGCGAGGAGCTGCCTCCGGCAAATGATGTGACAGTACAGATTTTGAGCCTCGAATACAATGGAGATTGTGGTGCGGTAGAATTCACGGGGAGCATCACGCCGTTCGATCCAGTGTGTGACCGATATTGGATTATTACAAGGCCTGACAATTCGCAGCAGGTTATTAATATAGACAATATGGCTGACCTCACCCAACAGAGGGTTTTTGACCAAGCCGGGTTGTATAAGGTAACATTACGTGTCATGGAAAAGTATAATGACGTTACGATACACGCGATTTCAAGGGAAAATCAGGAATACATATTTCAAGACTTTTGTGCCTTTGAGTCCTTTCAGGATGCGAATCCGAGCATTATGTTTACTTCTGTCACTACCGAAGTAGTCGGGGAAATATGTTGCCCTGATGATGATACGCGATACATCGTCATACCATTTAAGCCAAATTTCAACTGGTCATTTGATTGCAGCGGCGGCCCAACGAATTATAATGTCAATGTGGCAGATGCCTCCGAGATATTCGACGACAATGGATTGACTTGGATGTGGACTGTCAATGCTGGCCCGCCCATGCTTATTACCGACAATCATTTTCAAATCTCCGGCGCCCCGCCAGGTACGGTCTATGATGTGTGCATGAAAATAACTTCGTCTCAATACAATTTTGAATGCACAATATGTAAAACAATTGAGGTGCCTCCTGCCCCGACGGCCATGTTTGATTTCAGTGCCACCGGGTATTGTACAGGTCAATCCATTCAATTGATACCGGATGTTGATATTTCACAGGTGACTAATGTAGAGTGGGATTTTGGAGATGGCTCTACAACGCAGATTTTCAGCCCTTTTAAATCCTACGCCAATGCCGGTACTTACACTATAAGACTGACAGTCGAATCCCTATACGGGTGCATTGTCAATTTTGAACAACAAGTGGAGATATTTGAAAATAGTTTAGATGGTGAAATAAAGAATACGCCAGGAGAGTGCCCTTCTTCAGCAACTTTGTTTTTTGATCCTGATGATCCGTCATACCAATATAGTTGGTCGCGCGACAACATGGCACCGAGCTACACCGGTAGTCCTATAAACGTGATGAACAGCGGGATATACCGGGTGACGGTATCGGATGCTAATGGCTGCTCTTTCTCGCCTGATCCATTCCCGCTGGTTCTGACGGATCCATTTCCATTTGGCATCATAGGCGACCGTACTGCTTGCCAAAATGTTTCTCTAAGGGTCAGCAATGTCCCGGGATTCACTTTCAGATGGGATATTGCACCCGACCCCAATAATGCATTTCCCAAAAACGGCGTTGCACCAAGTTTTGGCACACTACCTCCGGGCACTTACTCGGTCACGGTGACGGCCAGGGTTGGCAGTTTAGAATGTGAAAGCCTCACGGACGAATTCACAGTGTTCGGCTCCCCCTCCCCATTCAACATCCTTGCAGGCCCCACTATGTGCGATCCTTATTCTGTACTGTTGGATGCCGATATTTACGGTGACGTAGTATGGAGTAGTTCTTCGACAAATCCGACATTTTCCAATTATGTGTCGGATGTTTATTACGCTACTTTAGGCGGAACTTACACGGCTACATACACAGACCAAAACGGCTGTTCGGTGAGCGACAACCATTTTGTGCCAGGTGGGATTGATTTTTCCAGCTTCCTTTCTGGCTGTTATAAAATCTGTGAGGGAGAATTTGAAAGTTTTCCGCCCATACAAGGCATTCCAGGCATTTTCGATTCTTGGTACTGGGAAGTTCTTGGCGCCGATGGTACTCCTATTCATTATGACCCCAGCTCTCCTCCGGCGACCAACAGTGCCATCACGCCGCTCACGTTGAAGCCGGATTTTAGAAAAATCACTTTACACGTTACGCTGAACGGCTGCTCAGCTGTATCCGATACTTTGTGCATTGAACCCATGGATTGCTGCCCCGCTAATCTGACAGCCACCGCTTATCTTGGTTTGGATGGTTCAGGCTGTATGCTCCGAGCAGATGGTGAGACTGTACACCACATTGTAGGTCATATAGATTGGCCTCCCGGTTGGCATTATTGTGGCAACCCGCCGACAGTGATGATGAATGGCGGTTTTTTCATCTTCACCAGTGGGCCCTATTCTCTCGGCCCTAATTCGATAGGGTTAGAAGGTTTTATGCACGTGAAGAATATGGTTGATTACCAGAATGGTGTCCTCATGGGAACGATTGACCTTTGCAATGACGTGACAGGCGAAATCTGTCCGGCTAAGTTTAATATTCCATTTGAGATGTGCCCTGAAAGCATTTGGTGTATGTCGGATATGGAAACTACCATAGACTATACAGACCCCAATCCGCATAACTGGACCGCTACGCTGACTTTCTCGTTCCCTGGGCACTACACCACGGGTACCCCCTGTGCCGTCAACAACTATTACGGTTTTCTCCGCGATGCCACCAATACTCAGCCGCTCACCTTTTATTATCCGTTCCCGGGAGGGCCTCCGCCTTTCCAAATGAATTCGTTCGATTATGTCATCACCTATGCACAATACCTCCAAGGCGGCTGTGTGACATTGAACTATCTGTCCAATTGCGGTCATTGGTGTCAAACGCTCTACTGTTATGGAGAAAACCCGCCTCGGCCGGGCGAGCGAGATAATACCAGTGCTGCTCTGCTGCCCAACTTTGCGCTTAATCCTAACCCCGCAAGCAACACCGTGCAAGTGGTGTTTAATCCTGCTGGCATAGGCAGCAATGCGCATCTCAACATTCGCAATAGTTTAGGTCAAAATGTGTTGTCCATGCCTTTAGGCAATCCAGACAGCGTGTTGTCGCTCGATGTTTCCGATTGGAAACCAGGTGTTTATCAAGCTACGTTGCAAGTTGACGGCCGTCCGGTAGAAACACTCAAATTGGTCATTCAGCATTAAAAAGGCTGTTGTTTCTCTACCAACGACAATGAACAAAACGAGCGCCATCCCGATACTTCGGGGTGGCGCTCAAATATTGCTGTATGTTCAAATACCCTCACACCTCTTCCAACTTCTTCGTCACCACCTCTTTCCCATTTATTTCCGACTTCCTGCCGAAGAGCAGGCCTGCGCCGTCAGCGTCAATCAGCACCGTGTCGCCCTTCACATAATCGCCTGCGAGCAGGTGTTTGGCGAGTTCGTTGATGAGTTCGCGCTGGAGTGTGCGTTTGAGCGGGCGCGCGCCGTATTGCGGGTCGAAACCGTGTTCCACCAAGATTTTGGCGGCGTCTTTGGTGACTTCGAGCTGGAGTTCTTGCTTCGCCAGCATCTCACGGATTTCGCGCAGCAGAATGTCCAAAATCTGCGACATCTGGTCTTTGTGCAGCGGGTGGAACACCACGACTTCATCTATCCGGTTCAAAAATTCGGGTCGCAGGTTCATTTTCAGCGCATCCATCACGGCGGCTTTGGCGGCCTCGAACACCTCGTGTTTGCGCTTGTCGGGCATTTCATCGTAGTCCTCGAACGCCTCGCGGATTTGGTCGCTGGCGAGATTGGAGGTCATGATGATGATGGTGTTTTTGAAGTTGGCGGTTCGGCCTTTGTTGTCGGTCAAACGCCCGTCGTCGAGCACTTGCAGCAGGATGTTGAACGTGTCTGGGTGGGCTTTTTCAATTTCATCCAACAGCACAATCGAGTACGGGCGACGGCGCACAGCCTCCGTGAGTTGGCCACCTTCGTCGTAGCCGACGTAGCCGGGAGGCGCACCCACGAGCCGCGACACGCTGTGTTTTTCCTGATATTCGCTCATGTCAATGCGCGTAATCGCTTTTTCGTCGTCGAATAGGACGTCGGCGAGGGCTTTGGCGAGTTCAGTTTTGCCCACGCCCGTCGGACCGCAGAAGATGAACGAGCCGATGGGTTTGTCGGGGTCGCTGAGGCCCGCGCGGTTGCGGCGGATGGCATCGGCGACGGCTTCCACGGCTTCATCTTGGCCGATGACGCGCTTGTGCATTTCGGTTTCGAGATGGAGCAAGCGCTCTTTTTCACCTTTCATCATCTTGGAGACGGGTATGCCCGTCCAGCGCGCCACCACATCGGCAATGTCGTTGGAAGTGACCGTTTGGGTGGTCATGCGGTTTTCGGGCGCGAGTTCCGAGAGTTTTTCCTCGGCTGCCTTCAGCATGGCTTCCTGCGCCGGGATGTCATTGAATTTCAGTTTTGAAGCGAGTTCAAAATTGCCCTCGCGCTCGGCTTTTTGATACTGAATGTGGAGCTCCTCTATTTTTTGTTTGCAATTCTGAATGGCCTCCACGATTTCTTTTTCCGATTGCCATTTTGCCCGCAAACCGTCGAGTTTTTCCTGAACATCCTGAATTTGTTTGTTCATCGCGTCCAATTTCCGCTCGTCTTTTTCGCGCTTGATGGCCTCGCGTTCAATCTCCAACTGGCGCAGTTGGCGGTCGAGTTTGTCCACTTCTTCCGGCACGGAGTCGAGTTCGAGGCGGAGTTTGGCGGCCGCCTCGTCAATGAGATCAATGGCCTTGTCGGGCAATTTCCGTTCGGAAATATAGCGGTGCGAGAGTTCGGCGGCGGCCACGATGGCCTCGTCCAGAATCTGCACTTTGTGATAGTTTTCGTATTTTTCTTGAATGCCGCGCAGGATGGAAATGGTGTCCTCCAAACTCGGCTCGTCCACATAGACCGATTGGAAACGGCGTTCGAGGGCTTTGTCGCTCTCGAAATATTTTTGGTACTCGTCCAACGTCGTCGCGCCGATGGTGCGGAGTTCGCCGCGCGCGAGGGCTGGTTTCAAAATGTTGGCCGCGTCCATCGCGCCTTGCCCGCCGCCCGCGCCGACGAGCGTGTGGATTTCGTCAATAAAGAGAATTACCTGCTCATTGCTATCAATTACCTCTTTGATGACCGCTTTCAATCGCTCTTCAAATTCGCCTTTGTATTTCGCGCCAGCAATCAATGCGGCCATGTCGAGGCTAAAAATCTTTTTGCCCGAGAGCGTTTCGGGGATGTCGTGGCGGACGATGCGCCACGCGATGCCTTCGACGATGGCGGTTTTGCCGACGCCGGGGTCGCCGATGATGACGGGGTTGTTTTTCTTGCGGCGGCTGAGGATGTGGAGCACGCGGCGGATTTCCTCGTCGCGCCCGATGACGGGGTCGAGTTTGCCGTTTTCGGCCATTTCCGTGAGGTTGATGGCGTATTTTTGGAGGGCGTTATAGACTTGCTCGGTAGTCTGGTCGGTGATTTTTCGGCCTTTCCGGAGTTCCTTGACGGCGGCGGTGAGGGTTTCCAACGTCGCGCCGTTTTCGCGGAGCAGGCGGGCGGTTTTATCGTTGCCTTTGGCGATGCCGAGCAGCAAGAGTTCGAGCGAGATGTACTCATCGCCGAAGTCTTTGAGCAAGGTTTTGGCGGCGGCGATGGCTTTGTTGGCTTCGTTGGTAAGGTACTGTTTGTCAGCACCTTGCACTTTGGGTGTTTCCCAAATGAGTTTGTCCAAATCCTCTTCGAAACGCGCCATGTTGACACCGGCTTTTTTCAATAAAAAATCCGTCACAGAGTCGTCGGCGTTCAACATACCTTTCAGCAAATGTGCGGTGTCCACGCTTTGCTGTTCGTATCCGGCGGCGATTTGCTGGGCTTGAAGGATGGCCTCTTGGGCTTTGATGGTGAAATTATCGTAGGTCATTTTTGTCGGTGATGCGTTGAAGTTGGTGATTTGTGGAGGCGTTTCGCTTTTCAGCGGCTTTCCTTCAAATTTATTTCCAAACCCAAAAGTGGGGCTTGTGGCTGAAAAAGTGGCAGGCATGTTGAAAACAAGCGACGTTTTGACTGCTTTTTTCAAACTAAAATGACAAATCAGCAGGCAGCGAACCCCGTCGGGCTGGCGTTCAATATCTACTTTTTCAACTTCACTTTTAAAACTCCGGCCATGAAAAAACATCTTCTCCTTGTTGCGCTGTGCGCTGCCCCTTTCTTTTTGATTGCACAAATTCAGTTGGAACATACTTACCAGAAAGGTTTTCTGAAGCGCATCAGACTGGATGTGTCTGGCGAAAAATATCTGCTAACGCCACATAGCTGTGATTTTCATTTTTTCGACAAAATCCACACGCCATTTTACGATATCTATATTGCCGATGTTTTCTTTTATTGTGGTGAAACATTCCTTTCTGAAAAAATACTTGACGACGATGACGATATCGAAGTGATCTATTCATGGCTTGATGACGGCCCCGGATTGGCCAGCGGAACAAGTGTCTGGGATAATGGGCAGGATTACCAAATCAATGCGAGTGGCGCCAACCCAATATACAGTTCAGGCATCGGATTGGTACCAAAGATATTGATAGCCGATGATGTTTATGCTGTGCCAGGACCTGTGCCAGAACATTCTTACGGCTTCCAAAAACGGGTGAGCCGGGCTTTATTCCCGACCGATGGTGAACGATATATTGTTTACGACTACTCCTTGAACGATTTCGATGGTTTTCATTTTTACGATACCGCCCACAATTTGGTAAAATCGGTCAATCTGCCCATCCCGGATTTTGAATCGCTGAATTCTGTGACGCAGCAATATTTTAATGACGACGCAGGGTTAGAGTTTTTCGGCACAAGAAATCCGGGAAGTGTTGATGCAAACGGGAATGACCGGCTGGCGGAGGTTGTCCGCGAAGATGGAGCCATCTTGTTGTCCGAGCCTTGCCAATATGCCCGCTTGAACGCGATTCCCAACCTGCCGGATCGCCTGTTGATTTATGCATACAGCGCGCCGGGCATGAGGCAACAAAAGGTTTTTGATGCACCCACGCTCAGCTTGCTGCACACTTTCCCATTTTATGCGGAGCGCATTTCGCCCGATGGGGTCATGGATTATTACCTCGATTTTACACACGGAAAGGACACGATGTTTGTTTACAACAGTAATTTTCAGTTGGAAAAAATCATCGCGCTGTCTCCTACTATGCAATCGAATTGGAACGTGTTTGTCACGCGCAACCGTTTCGCCGACAATGGCAAATTGGAAATCTGTTATACCACCAAAAACAGTGCTGCTCTGCAAGATAGCAAAGTGGTCTGCATTGATGAGGACGGCACTGTGCTCCATGTTTTTCCGGGGGCTACCATCGCTAAACTCGACCAGCAAGCAGGCATGGAGGACAAATTATTCGTTATGTATGGACCCGGCGACAGCACACAAGTTTATGATTTTACGAGCCAGACGATATCTGTTTCGCCATCTTCACCGACAGCTGCCCCAAGAGTTCTCCCCAACCCGTTTGCTCAATTTTTTGAAATCCAATTTCCTCAAATCGGAGATTACTCGTTCCATTTGACAGATGCCGCTGGACGCATGGTTGCCACTCAAAATGTTCAGCAGCAGCAGCAAACCGTTGTCCAATCGGGCGCAAATTGGCCCGCGGGCGTGTATTTTCTTTTTGTAAAAAATGAGCAGCGGCAGTGGGTCTTCAAGTTGGTGAAACAAGATTGAGCCACTACTTCTTTTCCTGCTCCTCCACCCCAAACTCCGCCATCAGCGCCAGCCCATAATCGCGAATCGCCTCCACCACCGGGATGGCGCGCCGCCCCCGTTTGGTGAGGGCATATTCCACCTTCGGCGGCACCACCGGATAGACCGTGCGGGTGACAAAACCCTCCTCTTCCAACTGGCGCAGCTGCGTCGTCAGCATTTTGTGCGTGACGTGCTGGATGTCTTTTTTCAGTTCGCCATAGCGCATCACCCGGTCTTTCAATCGCCACAGAATGGGCATTTTCCACGCGCCGCCGATGCGGTCTAGCGCGAATTCGACGGGGTTGTAGTAGAGTTTTTTGTCGTAGAGAAAGTCGGGCATATCTCCTAAACCATTGATTTTAAACTTACTTTCAAAAAAGTGTGTATGGCACTTTTGGGTAAATATATTGCATTTGGCAGTATTTCGAGGGAAAATTTGCGGCACATTTTCAAACAGTAAAAAACATAACAAACATGAGCGTGCACACTGCCAATACCCCCGCCAAAAGAATCGCCATCATCGCCGCCAACCCCGCCGTGAGCAAACAAACCGGCTGGCCTATCGGCTTCTGGTGGGCCGAACTCACACACCCCTACTGGGAATTCACGGAGAAAGGTTACGAGGTCGAGATTTTCTCCCCCGAAGGCGGCGCTTTGCAAGCCGACGGCTTCAGCGACCCGGAACACGAGAGCGGCTATTCGGCACGGGACATCCTCTCGCTGGGTTTCAAAAAATCGCCCAAACACGCCGCGTTGGTGGAAAACACCAAGAAAATCAGCGATTTGGACCCGAATCAATTCGACGCCATTTTCGTCACTGGCGGCCAAAGCCCGATGTACACTTTTATTGACAATGAAGATTTGCACCGCCTTTTTGTCGCATTTTATGAAAAAGGAAAAATCGCGGCGGCCATTTGTCACGGCACCTGTATCCTACTGAAAACCAAACTTTCTGACGGCTCCTATCTCGTGGACGGCAAAACTTGGACGGGTTTCGCCAACAGCGAGGAGGACTACGCCGACGGCTTTGTGGGCATGAAAATCCAGCCTTTCCGCATCGAGGACGAAGCCCGCAAAATGCCCAACACCCGTTTCGTCACTGGCGAGATGTTCGCCGCCTACGCCCTGCGCGACGGCAATCTCATCACCGGCCAGCAGCAAAACAGCGGCAAAGCGGCTGCCCAGTTGGTCATCGAGGCATTGGGGTAATTGGGGTCATTCAGGTAATTAAAAGTCATTGCGTCATTTGGGTATGAGAAGGTTTGAAAAACTTTGCAAGACGTTGATTTTCATTTCGATGTGCCAATCCGCTTTCGCCCAGATCAACGAAAGCGACACCTTGCTTTTGCAACACGCCACCGCGCTGACAGGCAGTTTGCAAACGGGCAACATCGAAGCCGCCGCCCTGCGCCTGAAAGCCGATTTCAGCCTCGCACCTTCGCCAGTTTGGGCAGTCAAAATGCAGCATTCGTACCGCTATCAGGAGTTTTTCGAGCGCAAGGCCGACAGCGATTTTTATAGCCGCAACTTCCTCTACGGCTGGCAGCACCGGCGGGTCTATCCTTTCGCGCTGGCTTTTGTGTCCACGAATTTTCGGCGGAAAATTGATTTCCGCTACTTCGCGGGCATCGGCGCGACGTGGCAACTGGTTCGGCAATCCAGCCACACGGTGAAAACGGCGCTGTCGGGCGTGTACGAATCTACCCGTTTTGACGCGCGTCTTTTCAATTATTCGGAATACGACGGCTCGGAAAAAATCGAAACTTGGCGTGCTACGTTCTGGCTTTTTGGCAAACACGCACTGCTGAACAAGCATTTGCGCCTTTACTACGAAGCCTTCGTGCAGCCCTCGCTGGAAAGCGGCAACAATTTTCGCTGGCAAACCGAACTTGGCCTCGAATGGCCGTTTTGGAAAGGACTGAGTTTTACGGCCAACTATGTTTTCACCCACGAAAACATCGTGGTCAGCAATGTGAAACAAGACGACGGGCTGCTGACATTTGGCATCGCCTACAATGGAAAAGTAAAGTCAACGCCATGATTGTCAAATGTTTGTTCAATCCGCTCAAAATCGCTCGTTATCTCCGCACAAAGTTGCTGCTCACGGTGGGCGTGTCGTTGGGTGCGTATTTTTTGTTTCAAAATGGGATTGCGCGGGTGGGTTTGCCGTTTTCGGTGGCGGCCATTTTAGGCTCGGCACTGGCGATTTTTATCGTTTTCCGCAACAACAGCGCCTACGCCCGCTGGTGGGAAGCGAGCGGCGGTAAAGTCGCCGCCCCGAAAATGGATTTAGGCGATTTTGGCTGGTCGGCTGTCATCATTGATTCTGAGGGAAACAAAGTAGGTTTGCACCAAAACTGGTAAAAAAATCCGGCGGCTGCAATGAATAAAAACCGTATCGAAGCTTTCAGCGATGGTGTCATTGCCATCATTATTACCGTCATGGTATTTGATTTGAAAATCCCGGAAGTTGCGGCGGGCTTTTCGGAAAAAGATTTGTGGCTGTCACTGTTGGATTTGCTGCCCAAATTAGGTGCTTACACCATGAGTTTTGTGGTACTCGGCATCATGTGGCTCAATCACCACATGATGTTCGACCAAGTCCGGCACAGCACATCCAGGTTGGTCTGGTGCAACAATCACCTGCTGTTCTGGATGTCGCTGATTCCGCTGCCGACAGCGTTCTTGGCTTCGCATCCATTGATGCCACAAGCCTGCATGTTTTACGGCATCGTGCTCGGTGGCTCCGCATTGGCGTTCACGTTGCTGCGCTCTTATGCCGCAGTAGCAGAATTGATGCCCCACCACCGACGCTACCACAGCAGCAACCTCATTGCCACGGCAGCGTATTTTTCATCGGCACCGCTGGCTTTTATTTCGCCCTACTTATCCTACCTGATTTTTATCGCCATCCCTGTCTGGTATTTTTTGCCGGACAAATTGCACCAAACGGATTGAGAAACGAGCAAAACAGCCAATAATTAACAACCAACACCAACCATGCACATCGCCATCATCGGAACCGGCAACGTCGGCGGCGCACTCGCCGAAAACTGGGCCAACGCAGGCCATACTGTCCACCTCGGCGTCCGCGATTTGGACAATTTTAAGGGCAAAGAACTGCTCGCGCTGCCCAACGTGACGGCGCACCTGATTGCCGAAGCAGTCGCCCTTTCGGAGGTGGTTTTAATCGCCACCACCCCTGCCGCCATTTTTTTGATTTTGGAACAAATTAAAAACGTGGAAGGCAAGGTCATCATAGATGCCACAAACTCCATCAGGGTAGGCCCCGAACCTTACGCCACCACCTTCGAGGCATTGAAGGATTTGACCAAAGGCGCGCACATCGTGAAGTGCTTCAACACAACGGGTTATGAAAATATGGCGGATCCCCGGTACGGCGATGTGGCGCTCGATATGTTCATGGCAGGCAGTTCCGAAAAAGGAAAACAAGTCGCCCGCCAACTTGCGCTCGACGCGGG
The DNA here is from genome assembly GCA_964481485.1 of uncultured Saprospiraceae bacterium. GTDB lineage: Bacteria > Bacteroidota > Bacteroidia > Chitinophagales > Saprospiraceae > M3007. The sequence continues at coordinate 43,293 of CAYZVM010000015.1, forward strand.
TTTTGCCGAATGTTACGACTTCGGCGGCGACGACAAGGCGGCCTTGCTCGAACAATTCGCCCTGTGCTGGATCAACCTCGCCATCATGCAAGGGCAGGGGCGCGGCATCGGCTTCAAGGTGCTGCGGCGCTGAGATGCCGTGCTGAAAAATTTTCCGAAAATTGATTTTTTTGCTTGATTTGTGGCGGCAACCAAAATGAAACGATATGCTCAGGCGCTTCAAAAAAGTCATTTTCTCTTCCTCTGCCTTCCTTTCGGGAGTCATTCTTTCGGTTTATATCAACCTCGTCACTACCGACGGAACACCCGCTTATATTTATGGGGCGTTCGGTTTGCTGGTCGTCGTCGGGGCATACGCCGATTACAAACGGCACCAGAAAGAAGAGGCCAAACAAAAAGCCGACGACAAGCGCGACAACCGAATGGCTGAACAAGTTGATGAACTTCATGAAAAATTCATTTCCGTTGCCGAGTTCGACCTGCTGCCGAAAGACCGAATGCAAATTTCCAGCCTGCCCGATTTGCACCCCCACTTCGTAGGCCGCGCTGAAGAACTCGCCTTGCTCGACACCTGCTGGCAAAACCCCTCGGCCAACCTCCTCGAGTTTGTCGCGCCCGGCGGCACGGGCAAAACCACCCTCGTCACTTGGTGGCTGCTGCACCGCCTGCCTGAGTTAGACGCGCAACCCGACGCGATTTTCGCTTTTTCCTTTTACAGTCAGGGCACGGGCGACCACCGCCAGAGTTCGTCCGACACCTTTTTCAGCCGCGCCGCCGATTTTTTTGAATTGAAAAACCTGCCCACCGACCCCCGCGAACGTGCCCTCACACTCGCCCGCACCATACGCGCCCGCCGCAGCCTGCTTGTGCTCGACGGCATAGAGCCGCTGCAATACCCGCCCGGCCCGCTCGAAGGCCAGTTGAAAGACCCCGCCCTGCGTTACCTGCTCAAAGAACTGTCCGCAGCGCAGCCCGGCCTCTGCGTCTGCACCACGCGGGTGGCTATCGGCGACCTCGCGGGCATACAAGCGCCGAGTCACCAAAGCCGCGCAGTGGAAAATCTGGACGAAGCGGCGGGCGTGGATTTGTTGCAAAAAATCGGTGTGCGCGGCACGGAAAAAGACCTGCGAGCGGCAGTGCGCGAGTACAAAGGCCACGCGCTCGCGCTGCGCTTGCTCGGCAATTACCTGACCGATATCCTCGGCGGCGATGTGCGGCAGCGCGACCACATCCCGCATCTCAGCGACGACGAAAAATCGGGTGGCCACGCCCGGAGGGTCATGGAGGCGTATGTCAAGTGGTTTGAGGAAGACGCGGCAAATCAGGCGGTGACTCGAAGTCACCGCCTGACTAAAGCCACATCCCCCGAAGTCGCCCTGCTCCACCTGCTCGGCCTCTTTGACCGCCCCGCGCCGGTAGCCGCGCTCGATGCCCTACTCGCCGAGCCAGACATAAAAGGGCTCACCGAAGGTCTGCGCATCCTCGACGAGACGCGAATGCGCCGCGCTTTCAACCACCTGAAAAAACTCGGCCTGCTCTCCGAAAACCCGCTGCCGCCCGGCGAACTGCCCAAAAACCTGCGCCACCTGCCCGCCTTGCGCCACTTGGACAGCATAGACGCGCACCCGCTCGTGCGCGAGCACTTCGGGCTGCGGCTCGAAAAAGGCCAGCCCAAGGTATGGCGCGAAGCCAACCTCCGCCTCTTCGATTACTACCAAAACCTGCCCGAAAAACACCTACCCGACACCCTCGAAGAAATGGAGCCGCTCTTCCTTGCAATGGCGCATGGGTGTAGGGCGGGAGAGCAGCAGAAGGCTTTAAATGAGATTTTTGTAGACCGAATAATGAGGGATAAAATGTATGCAGCAAATAGCCTTGGTGCATATGGTTCGGTTTTGACAGCGTTAGCACACCTATTCGAGAAGGTGTGGTCGCAGCCTTCGCAGAACATGACCAAGGCCGACCAAACCTTCGTATTGAGTTGGACGGGGTTTCTGCTGCGCGGGCTTGGTAGATTATTCGAGGCAGTAGAGCCGATGAAGGCTGCTGTGGAAAGGAGGGTTAAAGAAAAAGTATGGATAAATGCCTCCCAAAATACCTGCAACCTCAGCGAACTGTATCTCACACTTGGCCGCCTGCTAGAAGCGGTCAAGTGTGGACGGCAATCTGTGGAATACGCCGACCGGAGTGGGGATAATTTTAGAAAAGAGACTGACAGATGCAGACTTGCTGACGCCTTACATCAATCCGGCCAACCCGAAGAAGCCTTGCATCGGTTCGAAGAAGCCGAGGTCATGCAGCGAAAAAGCCGACCAGAGTTTCGTCTTTTGTATTCAGTAAATAGCTATCAGTATTGCGACCTGCTGTTGGGTTTGGGGAAATGGGAGGAAGTTTTGGAGCGAGCGAAAGAAGGTTTGAAAATTTCAACCATAAACCATCACATTCTGTCAATCGCCCTTGATCATCTTTCCATTGGCCGCGCTTATGCCTTCGCGGCCACCAAAAAACCGACAAATGAGTGTATCGAAAGCGCAGAACAGTTTCTGAGTCTGGCCGTCGAAGGTTTGCGACATCGAAATGATCATATACCCAAAGGCCTCCTCGCCCGCGCCGCCTGGCACCGGCAGTGTGGGCGCTACGCCGAGGCGCACACCGACCTCGCTGAAGTCCTCGACATCGCCGAGAGCGGCCAAATGGGTCTCTATCTCGCTGACTATCACTTGGAAATGGCTCGCCTCACCCGTGCACAGGGGCAGCACGAGGTGGCAGAACAACACAAAGCCGAGGCGCTCACCCGCATCCGCAAGATGGTGTATTTGCGGCGGCTGAAGGAGGCGGAGGAGGTGTAATTTTCTCCCTCTTTTCTTTTTTGTCATGTTGAACGAAGTGAAACATCTACACAATCCAGGTTCAACGAAATTCTGCGAAAAACGTGCGACTTCGAGGATGAGGGACGTTGTGTAGGTATTTCACTTCGTTCAACATGACAAGCGTTTTTTGGGGAGTTTCAAAGTTTTGCGGCGGTGATACTCGCACATAGGAATAAGTGAAATGCAAGAAAAAGCAGCAATCAATTCAACCAAAACAAAATGAGCCGCCCCGAAACCGGAACGACCCATTCTAAGTAGTTCTTTGAAATTAGTTTGTATTATTTTTGTGAGATGGGAAGAGTCA
>CAYZVM010000016.1:0-46287 GCA_964481485.1 uncultured Saprospiraceae bacterium
CTGGCGGTGGTGCGGTGAAAAGTGGCAACTTTGCGGCAACTATTTTGTGCGAAACAAGATACCCCTGATTCGCACAAATTGCACGTTGTCCAATATGAAAAGAAACACCTTGCTAATTCTCTTCCTCCTTGCCCTCACTTGCCTGTCCGGTGCGTTGCCGAACCCGCCCGGTATTTATTTTCATTTCAAAAAACGAGATTTCGCGCTCCTGCACCCCATGCGGCAGGGCGACAAGAACTTTTTGCCGCGCGGCAATTTCAGCAACAAAAAATTGGACACGCTCAGCAATTGGTTTAGCCCGGAAAAACAATACATCGAAATCGTGCGGCAAGACCATCCCACGCGCCCTACTATCGGCATGGCGCTCGGTTTTGAGTTCGACGAAAAAAATGGGGAGTATCCCTACACGCCCGCCCATGCCGTGTTGCAGTTGAAAAATTTTGGCTGGGGTGGGGTCGAGTTCAGCCCGCGCGATACGCTCAACTACACCGGCATCTCCAACGCAGTGAGCGATGACCTATCCATTGAAATCCTTGATTTTCAGAACGATACCATCACTGGCAAATTCTCCGGGCTGCTGCTGAGTGGTGCCGGGCCGATGACACCCATTGACAGCGGGTTTTTCCGGGTGCGGGTGTATCGGAAATAAGGGTTGCTGGGTTTCGGGGTTGCTGGGTTTCGGGGTTGCTGGTTTCGGGTTGCTGTACAAAGCCCCAGCGGGGCGACGATATTGGCTACTTCTTTTTCAAGAAATAGAGAAAAACCGGCAGGTGGTCGCTGTACCCGTTGATAAAAATCTCGCCCACGAAGGTGCGGAATGGGTAACCCCGAAACGCACCCTCCGTTTGCAGCAGCCATGGTTGGCGGAACACCTGTGATTTGTACAGTTGCCAGCCACCTACTTTTTTTGACACAAGACCCTGTGATACAATCATTTGGTCAAACAGATTCCACGCATCCCGGTAAGCCAGCGTGCCAGCCCCGTTTTTGAAATGGTCGTACATAGTGTTGTAGAGTTCGCCATCTTTCAACACCTCGGTGGAACCTTTGGCTTTCAGTACCGAAGACACGCTTTTGTTGGTCGGGTCGTCGTTCAGGTCGCCCATGATGATGATTTTGGCATCCGGCGAAATGGCAAGTATGCTGTCCGTCAAGTATCTGCACACGCCCGCAGCCGCCGCCCGCGACCACGCAGAGCGAGCCTCGCCACCGCTGCGAGATGGCCAATGGCAAACCATGATGTGCAAAGGGTCGCCTTCAAAAGTGCCCGCCACATACAGAATGTCGCGGGTGTAGTCCACTTCAGCCGTTTTTGGTTTTTTCAGCGGCACCGGAAAAGCGCGGGCGCCCGCCAGCGTGAAATATTTTGGTTGGTACAACAAGCCGCAGTCAATGCCGCGCTCGTCGGGCGAATCAAAATGCACGATTTGGTAGCTGCGGCTTTTCAATTCCGGCTGCGCCACCAAGTCTTCCAGCACCTTGCGATTCTCGATTTCCGAAACGCCGAGCAATGCCAAGCCGTCGGGGGTGAGTTCGGTAGCGAGTTGGCTTATCACCTTCGCCATGTTTTTTTGTTTTGAAATGTACTTTTCCGTGTTCCAGAGCAAGCGCCCGCCGGGCAGGAAATCAGCATCGTTCGTAGTGGGCGAATCGAGCGTATCAAACAGATTCTCAAGGTTGTAGAATCCGATGGCCGCGATTTTGTACTCCTCGGGTTTTATATCTTTTTGCGAAAAAAGAAAAAAGGGGGAAAGCAGCAGGGCGAGTGCAAAAAAAGCACGAATAGTCAATTTTTTCATGGAAACCAATGATTTGCGGCGGCAAAGGAACGGCAATTCAACTGCAAACGCCGCCCATTTAGCAATAATTTAATCTGGCAGAATGCGCAAACTGAAAAAGCCCTTTCCCTACCTTTGACCGCTTTTTCATACTCCTTGCGCACCGCCTGTTTCTCCATTGCGTCATTCAACATTTTATCACTCATATTTCCTCACTCATCATTCCAACTTGATGATCCAAAAACTATTATTCCCCTGTCTGCTCCTCTTGCTGGCGCAGGCGATGAGCGCCCAAACCGTGACCTTGCGCGGCACGGTGAAGGACGCAAACACCGAAAAACCGCTGCCCGACGCGGCAGTGGTAGTGGAAGGCACTGGCAAAGTAGCGGCCACCGACGAGGATGGCAAGTTCAAGCTTTCCAGCGTCGAATGTGCCGTTTGCACCCTGAGCATCACCCGCGAGGGTTACGCGCCGGTCACGATGGAAATAAAAGGCAAAGAGATTGGGGTGGCGCCCATCAAGGTGACGATGACCCAATTGGCCAACACCAACGTGCCTACAGTGCCGATTGACATCCCGACCATCACATTGGCAGAGGCCGAATCGCAGGAAGACGGCGCGGGCGAAATCGCCAACCTGCTCCACGCCTCACGCGATGTGTTCCAAAATGTGTCGGGATTTGGCTGGAGCCCATTTCGTTTCCGCGAGCGCGGCTACGACAGCGGCTTGTTCCTCACCTACCTCAACGGCGTGCCGGTGAACGATTTGGAAACGGGCTTTACACCTTTTGGCGAATTCGGCGGCCTAAACGATGTGCTGCGCAACCGTTTTGGCACCGTCGGCCTCGACCCTGCCGATTTTGCCTTCAGCACCGTGGGCGGCGCGACGAGCATTGACACCCGCGCCAAAGTGCAGCGCAAGCAAATCCGCGCATCTTACGCCGTCAGCAACCGCACTTACCGCAACCGGGTGATGCTCACAGCCAGCACGGGGCTCATGCCCGGTGGTTGGGCGGTGTCCGTGTCGGGCAGCCGACGCTGGGCGCAGGAAGGTTATGTGCCGGGTACCTCTTTCGATGGCTACTCTTATTTTCTGTCGGTTGACAAAAAATTCAGCGAAAAGCACAACCTGAACCTCACCTTTTTTGGAGCGCCGACGAAGCGTGGCCGCGCCGCCGATTCTTTCCAAGAAATGTATGATTTGGCGGGCAGCAACTATTACAACCCCACATGGGGCTATTGGAACGGTGAAAAACGCAACGTGCTGGTGGGCGACAACCACCAGCCGATGGCAATACTTCGCCACGATTGGACCCCGAGTCTGCGAACCACCGTCACGACGAGTGTTTTTGGCCAAAAAGGACACTACAACACGACGCGCGGCAATTTTATCAATGGCAAAAACCCCGCGCCAGACTTCAATCGCCGCTTGCCAAGCAGCCTGCTCGACCCCGAACAGGCCGACGCATGGGCGGAACTTTTGCGCACCGACGAGTCGCTGCGGCAAATTGATTGGGCAGCCTTGTACGAATCCAACTTGAACAACACGGTGACAATCGCCGATGCAGAAGGGCAGGTCGGCAACAATGTCACAGGCCTCAACTCTATCTACATCATTGCCACTGAAGTCTCCGAAAATACCGAGTTAGGGGCAAATGTTGTTGTGAACTACACTTTCAATCCCCGCGTCAACCTGAGCGGCGGCGCACTTTACCAATGGTACCAAGGTCAGAATTTCAAAACGGTGGACGATCTGCTGGGTGGCGATTTTTGGGTGGACTATGACTTTTTTGGCAATTTTGACAGCCAAACAAACCCGCTCGCCCAAAACAGCGATATCCGCAACCCCAACAACATCGTCCGCGAGGGCGAAAAATTTGGCTGGGACTACGACGAAAATATCCGCCGCGCCAACGCTTGGGCACAGGCACAGTTTTCCTTGCCAATATTCCAGTTTTTCATCGGCGGCGAGGCCGGGCAAACCAGCCTCCAGCGCACCGGCAATATGCAAAACGGCCGTTTTCCCAATTCATCCCTGGGCGATTCGGAGCAGCTTGACTTCACCACCTACGGCGTGAAAGGCGGCGCGACTTGGAAAATGAACGGGCGCAACTATTTATACGCCAATGGATATTACGGCACACGCGCACCGTTGTTTCGCAGCGCATTCATGGCGCCGCGCACCCGCAACATGATTGTCCCAAATTTGGAAGTTTCCAACATCCAAAGCGTGGAAGGCGGCTACCTGCTTCGTGCGCCGAAATACAAAGCGCGGCTGACGGGCTATATCACGGAGTTCAAAAACGAGACAGAGAATGTTTTCACGAGTGCGTGGTCAGTAGGTCGCATCATTGACGAACTCGACCTCGGGGCACTGAACTTGGGCGACGACGACAATTTTCTCGAACAGCCGGTGTTTTTCGGCGCTGTGGTATTGCAAGGAGTCAACCGTCGACACGCCGGTGTAGAAGCGGCCATTGAGGCGCGGCCTGTGCCAAGTTGGGTATTCACCGGCGCTGCATCGCTCGGCAAATACATCTACACCTCGCGCCCGGATTTGCTCTTGTCGCTTGATAACGGCGGCAACCAGATTCTGAACGGCGGGATTGTTTACCAAGAAAATTTTTATGTGCCGCGCACGCCGCAGACAGCGGCCTCAGTGGGTGTGAAGTACGAATCGCGCCGATTTTGGTTTGCTTCGCTGACGCTGAATTATGCCGACAATATGTGGTACGAATTTGACCGGGTGCGCCGCACGTCGCGTTTTGTGAGCGGCCTCACGCCGGAGTCGCCGATTTGGAACACCATTATCGAGCAAAAAAAAGCACCGGCACAATACACGCTAGACTTTTTTGGCGGCAAATCGTGGCGCATCCAACAAGGCAAAAACGCCTACTTTATTTATCTGAACGTGGGCGTGAACAACCTTTTGGACAACCAAAATATCGTCACGTCGGGTCGCGATTCGTACCGCAATGCCTTTCGCAACGACGTGACCGACCCGCGTTTTTACACGAACGAACTGCTGTACGCACCGGGGCTGAATTACTTTATTTCGCTGACCCTGCGGATGTAGCGTCTGTGACGGTTTAGATAGTTTAGAATGGTTTAGACAAAATTTTTTCTAAACCATTTTAAACCTTCTAAACTACTCTAAACCCTTCTAAACCAACCAAACCCAACACATTGACTTTCAACATAAAAAACAAGAAAACCATGTTTTCCATGAAAAATAAAAATCGCTTTTCCATCATCGCGCTGACGCTCTTGCTGGCAGCAGGTTTCAATGCTTGTGTCAAAACAGAATTCGACGAGCCGCCCGCTGGCGGCGAACCCGTGACGCTCGTCCCGACCACAACCATCGCCGAACTCAAAGCCCTGCACGTCACGCCCGGCGGCTACGACAAAATCACCGAAGACATCATCATCGGCGGTGAAGTGGTGATGGACGACCGCTCTGGTAATTACTACAAAACTATGGTGATTCAGGATGCTTCGGGTGGCATCGAGGTCAAATTCAACGACGGCTACCTGTTCCAGCAAATGCCGGTGGGCCGCACGGTTTTTATCCGTTGCAAAGATTTGCTGTTGACAGATTATGCCGGTCTCACACAAATCATTGGCAGCACCGTGGAAGAAGCCGGCGAACTCATCACGGTTGGGCTGACCGAGGCACAATCCCGCACCAAAGTGGTAAAAGGGGTGTACAACGCTGTGCCAGTGGCTCCAAAAGAAGTTACCATTGCTGATATAAACCAGAACCTTTTGAGTACTTATATCCGAATCAACGAGGTCGAATTTATCAAAGCCGACACAGCCAAAACTTGGGCAGACCCGGTGACGCAATACAGCCTCAACCGCACGTTCAAAGACTGCAACGGCCAGCAACTCATTGTCCGCACGAGCGGCTACGCAGATTTCGCAAGCCAAAAAACGCCAAGTGGCAAAGGTTATATCGAAGGTGTGTTGGGTGTGTTCAACAATACCTACCAACTCTACCTGCGCGACGCATCGGGGGCGGTTATGAACGACCTGCGCTGCGGCGCAGTGGATCCTAATGGCCCCGGCTTGGCAAGTCTTGACGAAAAATTCGACGGTATCTCGTCCAACCAAGATATTGAATTGGCTGGTTGGGTCAACGTGGCCGTGCAGGGCGATCGCATTTGGCGTGGTGCTTCATTTTCGGGTGACAAATTCGCATCGGCTACGGCGTTTTCGTCCAATCTGGCGGCCATGGAAACTTGGCTCATCACGCCCCCACTCGACCTGAAAACACAAAAAACGCTCACATTTGAAACTTCTTCGGGATACTGGCGGCACAACGGGCTGACGGTGTGGGTATCTACCGACTTTAACGGCCAAAACCCGGCGACCGCTACTTGGACGCAGCTCAACTTCACCTTTCCGCCGTCTGACCCCGGCGGCTATTCGGACTTTGTGCCGTCGGGCAATATCCAACTGCCCGTGTTCAACGGCAAAGGGTTCATTGGCTTCAAGTACGAAGGCAATTCCGGCACAAATACGACAACTTGGCGTTTCGATGATGTGAAGGTGCAGTGAACGGGAGTCAGTTGATTGGTTGATTTGCAAATAAAAAAAGCGGCGAGTTGTGACCAGGGCGGTCGCAACTCGCCGCAACGTTTTTCTCCCAACAGGCGTTACTTTTGCTCTATGAATTTGCAAATGAGATTTTTGTTTTCTTTGGCAATTACCTTTTGTGGGCTGACTGCAAAAGCGCAACAGCCTGATTCGCTGCGCATTGTGGCAGACTCCATTCCGACGGTTTCTGCAGATACTGGCGCGGTGGTGAAAAAGGATGGAGCCATCCGCCGCTTTTTCACCAAAGATTACCCCAAACCGAGACGGGCGGCCCTGTTGTCATTTATCCTGCCCGGCGCTGGGCAGATTTACAACAAAAGGTGGTGGAAACTGCCGATTGTGTACGGGGCGTTGGGTGGCATGATTTGGCTGGAAGTGGACAACGTGAAACAATACCGCGAACTGCGCGACAATTACAAATTGCTGGTGGACGAAGACCCGAACACAAACCCGACCGAACCGCCTTACGATCAGATAGATGCGACCTCGATGAAAAGTTATAGAGATCAATGGCGGCGTTATGTCGAACAAACTTCCCTGTTTCTCGGTTTGGCTTATTTGCTGCAAGTGACCGACGCTTTTGTGGACGCGCACTTGCGCAGTTTTGATGTGAGCGACGACCTCAGTTTGCGTTTTCAGCCGAAAATGGATGCCGTGCCGGGGTTTGGTGCAACTTTTGGCTTGGGAGCGAGCCTGCAATTCGGCACCACCCGGAGCAAGACTTTTTCTCCAAAACAATTTTCGTTTTCGCCCCCTTGACATCCCAACCAACAACTCGCAACCAGAAACCTGTCAACCTTTTTTTACGGTGAAATCCATCCTCGAAAGCGAATCCGACAGCCTCGAACTCACCCGGCGGCATTTTTACGAAAGCATACGATTCCCCATCGTGTCCATGGCCGTTATTTGGCTGATACACTTGTATCAGGTTTCTTCTGGATTCGACCCCGGCGAGTACGGCATCATGTCGCGGCGGCTGTGGGGCATTTCGGGCATCCTGACGGGACCGTTGGTGCACGGCAGTTGGGGGCATTTGGTTTCCAATACTTTCCCACTTTTTGTGCTGACTGGCATGACGCTTTATTTCTACCGTAAAGTGGCGATGCGGGCATTCTGGATGGTTTATTTTCTCACTGGAATAGCGGTTTGGGTGTTTGCCCGCCCGGTTTCGCACATCGGAGCGAGCGGGGTGATTTACGGGTTGGTCGCTTTTATCTTTTGGAACGGCATTTTCAGGCGCAGCCTGCGCTCTATCATTTTAGCGGGCATGGTGGTGCTGTTGTACAGCGGGATGTTCATGGGCATTTTGCCCGACCAAGAGGGCATTTCTTGGGAAAGCCACCTGCTGGGGAGTTTAGTCGGGATTTTCACTTCATTTTGGTTCAAAGAAGAATTGGAAGACGACGAAGCGGAGCGCCACGACCCGTTTGCCGACGAGCGCAATATGGAAAAGCAGTATTTCCTGCCGCGCGATATTTTTGAAAAAACAAAGGCCGAGCGCCAAGCAGAGGCGGAAGAAGAAGCCCGCCGCCGCCAACAAGAGCGTGACGACGACCGGTTTTACCCGCCGTTTTGGAATCAAAACCAGACGTGGTAGTTTGATAATGGGATAATGAGGGAATGGGATAATGGGTGTCTTGTCCTGAAACGGTTTGTTTTTGCAAATCCATTACAGGACAAGACAATGATTGCTGGCCAATCAGAGTTTCGACAGGCTTTCTTCCAATATTTGAATCCGTGCCAAGCCGTCGGCCAATTTTTTCTTCTCATTTTCAACGACTTGTGCCGGCGCGCCGCTCACAAAACGTTCGTTCGAGAGTTTGGCTTCCACTGAGCGGACGAAGCCGCGTTGGTGTTCCAATTCCTTCGTGATTTTTTCCCGTTCGGCCTCGATGTCAATTTCTTGGTTCAGCAAAACGTAGTATTTCTCCGTACCCGCGATAAAGGATTTGGCGTTGGCCGGTTCGGTCTCCGTGAATTCCAGTTCGCTCAACACGGCAAGTTTCACCACCATTTCCCGCAATCCTTTTTGGGCAAACATTGCTCGCGCCGATTGGCTTTCTGAAACTTGTGCGGCCAGCGGGTCGCGAGGTTTGAGTTGATTTTGGTTGCGCAGGTCGCGGATTTTTGCAATCACATCCTTGGCAGTTTCCACCTTCTGAATCAATGCGTTATCGGGTTTTGCCGATGCTGGGTAGCGTTGTTTCATGCAGTCGTCGCCTGCCGCTCGCTCGCCAAGTTGGTGCCACAATTCTTCCGTAATAAAAGGCATGAACGGGTGCAAAGCCACCATCATTTTGGAGAAAATATCGAGCGTGGTATCACGGGTCTTTTTATCAATGGGCTGCTCAAATCCGGGTTTTATCATCTCCAGATACCATGAGCAGAAGTCGTCCCAAATAAATCCGTAAAGTGTGAGCAGTGCCTCGCTCAGACGGAAAGTTTTGAAATGCCCCTCTACTTCTTCCAAAACGGCGTTAAATTTTTCTTGAATCCATCGCGCCGCAAGGTCATTTTTGCGGACAATTTCTTCGTTTTCAGCATTTTCAGCCACCTGCCAGCCCTTCACGAGGCGGAGCGCGTTCCAAAGTTTGTTGCAGAAATTCCGTCCGTTCTCGCAGAGTTTTTCGTCAAACAAAATATCGCCGCCCGCCGCCGCGCTCGACATGAGGCCGTAACGAACGCCGTCGGCGCCAAAATCTTCGAGCAACTTGAGCGCATCGGGCGAATTGCCGAGCGACTTGGACATTTTGCGGCGTTGTTTGTCGCGCACCATACCGGTGAAGTACACCGCCTGAAATGGCTTTTGGCCTTTGAACTCGTAGCCCGCCATTATCATCCGCGCCACCCAGAAAAAGATGATGTCCCAGCCGGTGACGAGCACGCTCGTGGGGTAATAATATTTGATTTCGCCGTCGGGTTTTTCAAAACCATCAAAGACCGAAATAGGCCAGAGCCACGAGGACGCCCAAGTGTCCAACACGTCTTCATCTTGCCGCAAGTCATTGATAGTCAATTGCGGGTTGTTAGTTGCGGCACGCGCCTGCGCCAAAGCCTCTTCAGCCGTCTCGGCCACAAAAACTTGGGTTTCTTTACTCAGCCCCTCCGATTTCAGGTACCACGCGGGGATTTGCTGCCCCCACCAAAGTTGGCGGGAGATGCACCAGTCGCGCAGGTTTTCCATCCAGTTGCGATAGAGATTTTGAAAACTCGGCGGATAAAATTTGACCTCCTCATCCACAACGGCTTTCAAGGCTGGCTCGCCGAGGCTGCTCATTTTGACAAACCATTGGAGCGAAAGTTTTGGCTCCACCACCACGCCCGTGCGTTCCGAACGCCCGATGCTGGTGCGGTAATCTTCGATTTTGACCAAATGCCCACTTTCTTCGAGGGCGGGTTTCATAGCCTTGCGGGCTTCAAAACGGTCGAGGCCGACGATGGGTTTGTAAGCGCACACGTCGTTGATTTTGCCATCGTCGGAAATGGTGTCGAGGACTTCGAGATTGTGGCGTTGGCCGACTTCATAGTCGTTTGGGTCATGGGCGGGCGTGATTTTCAAAGCACCCGTGCCGAATTCGATGTCCACATAGTCATCGGCAATGACGGGGATGGCGCGGTTGATGAGGGGAATCAACACTTTTTTGCCGACCAAGTTTTTGTAGCGCGGGTCTTTCGGGTTCACGGCCACAGCCACGTCGGCAAAGATGGTTTCAGGCCGTTGGGTAGCGATGACAATGCCTTCGCTATCAGAGCCTTCGAGCAGATATTTAATATGAAAAAGTTGCGCTGCCTCTTCGCCGTGCAGTACTTCTTCGTTGGAGAGAACAGTCTTGGCCTCGGGATCCCAGTTCACCATGCGCAGGCCGCGATAGAGTTTCCCTTTTCCATAGAGGTCAACGAAAACACGAACTACATCGCGGTAATAGCCCGGATCCATGGTGAAGGCCGTGCGCTCCCAATCGCAAGAAGCGCCGAGTTTGCGGAGTTGCTGGAGGATAATGCCGCCGTATTTTTCTTTCCATTGGTAGGCGTAATCCATGAACTGCTCGCGGGTGAGGTCGGCTTTGCGCAGTTTTTTTTCTTGGCGCAGCCATTGCACTACTTTTGCTTCAGTGGCGATGCTGGCGTGGTCGGTGCCGGGCACCCAACAGGCATTTTTGCCGTCGAGCCGGGCTTTGCGGATGAGGATATCTTGGATGGTGTTGTTGAGCATGTGGCCCATGTGCAGCACACCGGTCACATTGGGCGGCGGGATGACGACGGTGAACGGCTCGCGCTCATCGGGCGTGGAATTGAAATAGCCCCGGCTTTCCCAATGGGCATACCAGCGTTCTTCGATGTCGGCGGGGGTGTAACGGGTAGAAATATCAGTCATTGCTGTGCGTAATTAAAAGGTCATTGAAGCAATTCTTTACCTTCCTCATGGTCGCCCATCGAGTTTATTGGGGAACCGCCCAATTATGTTTGGAAGTTCCAGTTGGTTCGGACACCATTCAGGCGAAAAATTTGGTGCGGGGAGCGGCAAAGGTATGGCGTGGCGACGGGAAAGAAAAAGGGCGGGCAAACTTGGGCGCCGGAATTTCCGCATCGGGCGTTGAATATTTCAAAAGCAAACTAAAACTTACTTTTGTTGCCGCTACTAAACCGATCCGCACCGCTCCATGAGAAAAAAAATATTTTCCCTCCTGACCGGAATCATCACAACTTGTTCAGCCATTTCTGCCCAATATGCCGATCTGATGAGCGATAACAACATCAGTTGGGTGGCTGAGTACACAGCCGACTTCACCCTGGATCCCGTCAGTTGCGATTTCAGCAATTTTGATTTCAACAACGAGTTGAATGTCATACAGTTGAGCAATTCGCCAACCCAAAGCGGCTTGTACAGAGGCCAATTTCTTTCAAAATATTTCAGCCAAAAACTGTTTGGCGACATGGAGCGGGGTACCTATTCCTTTTTTGAAGATGAACTGTTGGAAATGCCGCTGCCCAAAGAAAAAATGTTGGAGCGGCTTTCGGCGGTGGACACGGTGGTGACGTTTGACCCGGAGACTTATGAGGAGGCGATAACGATTGTGCCCAATGAGATCAGTTGGGAAAATATGTTGGCATTCCGGGTGCGGCAGGTTTTTTATTACAACAAATCAGAAAAAACATTTGGCTCCAGGCTGCTTGCCATCGCGCCGTTGAAAGTTGTGCGGGAAAGTGAAGAGACCTTTTACGAAGCACTGAAAACGGTTGTTTGGCTCAAAATAGATCCGCCCAAAAATCCGGACAAAATATCGGCAAAAGATGTGTCGTACTCCTTTGAAACGAAGATGAAAGGCAATGCCCCGGGCCTGCAGGATTTCGTGGTAAAAAAGGGACGTATGGATTTTTTGCAACTGATTGTCAACGAAGTAACCAAACCTTCGCGCCCGATTCTCAACGGCGATTTTGACCCAATTGACCCGGCAAAACTACCGGACTATGTGCAGTCCACCGACACCGTTATCACTTACGACATGACGACTTTTGCCGAGCAAATCCAAATCGTGGAGCGCAATGCCATCAAGGATGTGGCGGCGATTTCGTTTGTGCAGCATTGGTTTTACGACAGCACGAAACGCCTCTTTTTCAATCGTGTGGTGGCCGTCGCCCCGGAGTTGGCGGTCAAAGATTTTGACGGCAATTTCCGTTACAGCAAGGTGCTGTTTTACATGATGAACAAGTAACCGGCGCGGAAACACTGCGCCATTTTCAGAACCCATTGCCCGTGTTCGGCGTTCACAGTTCATTTTTCAAAACTAAACTGTTCTCAAATGCGTACTCTACTTTTCACATTTCTCCTGCTCACCCTCGGAAGTTTTTACGTCCGTGAAAACCGCAACCCTATGGCCATGTGCCACGACCCGAACAATGCCATCGAGTCGTTCGCGGCTTTCGCCAACGACCAAGCCTTCCTCGATGCACACCCTTCGCCCCTGCCGGTCGAGATGAAACACCAAGGGGGCATGGTCGAATTTCCGGTGGCCGACGGTGCCAACGGCAAGGCATTTTTGGTGAAAGCCCACGGCAAAACGGACAAATACCTTATTGTTTTTCAGGAATGGTGGGGCTTGAACGACCACGTAAAAAGAGAGGCTGCGATGTGGAGTCATGAACTGGGGATCAACGTGTTAGCACTTGACCTCTACGACGGGAAAGTGGCTGCGACATCTGAAGAAGCCGGCAAACTCATGCAAGGCGCTGATGCCAAACGTATCTCGGCCATCATAGAAGGTGCCGCCAAATTTGCTGGCGACAAAGCCGATTTCCGCACCCTTGGCTGGTGCTTCGGCGGCGGCTGGTCGCTGCAAGGCACGCTTTTACTGAAAGACAAAGTGAAAGCCTGCGTGATGTATTACGGAATGCCCGAAAAAGATGTGGAAAAACTGAAAACCCTCCCGACAGACGTGGTTTTCATCCATGCCTCTAAAGACCAATGGATAAACGACGCGGTAGTGGCCGAATTTGAAACGAATATGAAAACAGCCGGAAAAACGCTGACGGTACACCGCTACGATGCCGACCACGCATTTGCCAATCCCAGCAGCCCGCGCTACAACGAGCAAGCTGCCAAAGCCTCCCGTGCAGTGGTGAAAGCATATTTGCAAAACAAATAAGGTTTCTCACGTTTCAAGGTTGCTGGTTGCGGGGGTACTGCCTGCATAACTTCAATTTTGCAACCAGCAACCTTGAAACCAGCAACCTTGAAACCCTCTTACTATGTCAACACACCAACCCGACGCGCCCACCCCAGAAGAAGGCGGTTCCATTTTTGGAAAACAAATGTTGCTGGTGGCACTCATCTGCGTCGCCGCATTTATGCTCTACAAAGTCTTGTTCAGCGACGGCTTCACGCTTTTTCAGGATCCGAAAGCTGTGCAACTGACCTACGTTCCCTCTGATTTTCAGCCGAATATGGACGAGGAAGCCACCCTGCGCATCCTTTCGCAGCCGGAGCGTTATCGCCGTGAATTCGACGAGATGGTGTTCAATTTCAATGTCGCGCTGCTCTACCACGTTGCCAACCGCATGGCTCTGCCCGACAGCCTCAAACGCCGTTTGGAGCCGGAGTACCGCAAGCACCACGATTATCTCCGACACCTTTATTATAATGACTTCGTGGCACTCAAAGACACGACAGCCGGGATGTACGAGACTTGGTACAACGACAACGCGAACTACGCCGTCCAAATTTTCAACGAAGTCGCGGGCAAATACACCTGCTTTTTTGTCACCCAAATAATAGCCACACTTATCAAGGCCGATGGGGGGCGGCTCATGGCCAAAGGCAAAGACGTGGACAACCCTTGCGGCATCGCCATCAAAGAAGGCCTGCACCCGATGATGACCCGTTTGCAAAAACGTGCCGAAATCATGGACTTCAGCGCCTCGCGCGGCTTGCTCAAAGACAAGGTGCGCAAAGGCATCGCCGAACTCGCCACCTATGAGTATCGCAGCCGCCTCGGTATAGATAAAACATTGCAGTACAAACTGTTCGGCTTCTCCATTTCCGAAACAGATATCCGCGTAGAAGCCATCAGCGTCGTCAAGTCTGGCTTCAAGCTCGACCAATATTTTGATGTTACGTTCAGTCCCAAAAAAGGGATTGTGTACGTCACGCTCCCGCAGCCGACCATCCTTTCGCACGAAGTCTATCCGCGCGTGGACAAACTTGATGTGGGCTATCTCGCCGGCATCAACGAAAAAGACATGAACGAAAGGTTCAACGAACTCCGCCGGGAATTCCGCCAAGACGCGATTGAAAATGAAAAAGTGCTGGACAAGGCAAAAGCCCGCGCCGATTCCGTGATGCAACTCATGCTCGGCCCTGTGGTGAAATCCATCAATCGTTCCTACAAACTTCAGTTACGCTACCAAAACGCGCCCGAAGCAATGACCGAAGAAGAATGGCGACGCCGGGGCGAAGAAGGCAACACACCCGCCCCTCCTACCGACGCACCAAAAGCACCCAAAAAAGGGAATGGCTTTATCCCGCAATGACGGGTGGAGAAGCATAATGTCGAGTCGTGAAAACTGCGGCCTCCGACAACGTTCAAGAAATGTAAAATTTGGTCAAAGAAAAATTTTATTCTGAAAAGCAAAATCACACCGTAAGTGTTAAAAGCGCGGTGTGTTTTTCTAATAACAATCTAATTTGTTTTTTTAGGTAATATAAAAAATTAAAAAAAATGCTTTGGGCGTGTGGCCGACGAATATTTACCTTAGCCCCGCCTAAGTGTCCACCACGCACTCAAACCCTCCCAAAACCTGCCTTCGCCTTACCAAATAAATCTGTTCTTTACGCCATCATCAAAGCGTGCCCAGATTTAATCCACGAATGCTTATCCCAAGCACCGCGAAGGACTTTCACTTTTTTGTGAAGCATAATTCTTTCATTTAAACTAAACTTAATTCGTATGAAGTTTTTGCACACCTTTACCAAAGGCGGATTGCTCGTGGTGCTTTTCTTGCTCCTCGGCAATTTTGCCATGGCACAACGAACTGTCGTGGGGAAGGTCACCGACGCTGAAAACGGCGAGGCTCTCATCGGGGCCTCGGTTTCTGTGGTAGGTACCACGCGAGGCGCAGTCACCGACATTGACGGCAAATATTCCGTCGAAGTGCCAGAAGGCAGCACTCAGCTGCGCTTTGCTTACACGGGCTACAAAGAAGAAGTGGTTGTTTTGACCGCCTCCAATGTGGTGGAAATCGCTTTGGCGCCGGGCAGTATCCTGGATGAAATAGTGGTCATTGGTTATGGTGCCGTCAAAAAAGACGACGCAACTGGTGCGGTGTCCACCCTAAGCGCCAAAAATTTCAACCAAGGTGTCATCGTCGCTCCAGAACAGTTGATGCAAGGCCGAGTGGCTGGCGTACAAGTCACAACTGCAAGTGGCGAACCGGGCGCAGGCATCAATGTCCGTATCCGGGGCACAACTTCGGTGCGGAGCGGCAACAACCCTTTGTTTGTGCTGGACGGAATCCCGCTGAGCGGCGGCGACACACAGGCTGCCGGTGCTGATGCAGGCTTTGGCACCAGTTCCCCGCGCAACCCGCTCAACTTTATCAACCCAGATGACATCGCCAACATTGACATCTTGAAAGATGCTTCTGCGACTGCCATTTACGGCTCGCGCGGTGCCAATGGCGTTGTCATCATTACTACGAAGAAAGGCCTTCAAGGCAAGGGTGCGCTCAACTACAACTACTCGCTCGGCGTGAGCAAATTGGCCAATAAGTACGACTTACTTGGCCGTGAGGAATTCCTCGATGCTTACGAGTCGTTCAACGGAGCGGATGCAAGAGCAACGCTGGATGGTGACGCTGACACGGATTGGCAAGATGAAGTCTTCCGCACAGCACTCACGCACACGCACAACGTTTCGTTCGGCGGCGCTGCCGCTGGCGCTGACTATCGTTTCTCTTTCGGCTATCAGAACCAAGATGGCATTGTGAGAGAAAGCGGTATGCAAAAGTACAATGGGCGGTTTAGCGGTCAGAAAAAATTCATCAACGACCGCTTGACGATTGGTGCCAACGTGATGCTGGCCGATATTACCGATGACAACGCCCCCATTTCCAACAACTCTGGCTTTGAGGGCGACTTAATGGGCGCACTGTTGAAAGCCAATCCGAGCGACTCGGTGCGAGGCTTTGACGGCAAATTCATTCAGCGCAGCAACACGGAGCCCAATCCGGTTGCTATGATAGAGTTTACAAAAGATGTCACAAAAACCTTGCGCTCGCTGGGTGGTGTGACGGCTGAGTACAATATCATGAAAGGACTTTCATTCAAAACCGTTTTGGGTTTTGACCGTTCATTGTCGAACCGCAAATCAGCCTATTCGAGAGATTTGAACGTGACTTCCATTTCCAACAAAGGCCGCCTTTTCATCGGCGATGTTGAGATTGACAACCGTTTGTGGGAAAATTATTTCACCTATAACAAATCTTTCGGCAAAACCAATTTCACCGGTATTCTCGGCTACTCTTACCAAAGCTTTGACTATGCCGCTCGCGGTACCGAATATTCCAATTTTAGAACGAGCGATCTGGACTTGATGATCAACAACTATGCTTCTGCAGAGCAGAACAAGTTGGGAAGTGCCGAGGGCACCAATTCTATTCGCCAGTTTGACGAATTGCAATCCTACTTTACCCGTGTCAATTTTGATATTGGCGACAAATACTTGTTGACAGCCACACTCCGTGCTGACGGTTCTACCCGTTTTGGGGGCGACAATAGGTATGGCTACTTCCCGTCCTTCGCTGCAAAATGGCGTTTGGGGGCGGAATCCTTCATGCCTTCTTCCCTTTCGGGGCTCAGCCTCCGTTTAGGTGGGGTATCACGGGCAACCAAGAAATTCCGCACAACTTGTACCAGCCGCGCCAGCGTTACAGTGATTGGGACATTAACAACGACGCCAACAATGTAGAAGGTGGCGGCTTGAACAGTGTGGCTTTCCCCAACCCGGGCCTCAAATGGGAGACTTCAAAACAGTTGAACTTCGGTGTTGACTTTGCTTTCGGGCAAGGCAGAGTGGTCGGTACTTTGGACTTGTACAAGAAGAACACGGATGACCTGTTGATTCAAGTGACCAGTGCGCAACCAGCTGTTTCGCCCTTCGTTTGGAGAAACTTGGACGCCGACATTGAGAACAAGGGTGTCGAATTGGGCTTAAATGTTGTGGCTGTCAAAAACAGCAACTTCTCTTGGGATGTAAACTTTAACATTTCCTACAACAAGAACGAAGTCAAAGAATTCAGTGGCTTGATCAACACTGGAGCCATCAATGGTCAAGGTTTGTCCGGTGCTTTCGCTCAACGTATTGCTGAAGGCCAGCCGCTGTTCGCATTTTTCGTGCGTGACTTTGCCGGTTACGACGATAACGGCATTTCGGTCTATAATGACGGTGACTTCCAGCAATTTATCGGCAGCCCACTGCCAACGGTTTATACTGGTTTGGGCAGCATTTTGAACTTTGGCAACCTTGATTTTGGCTTCAACCTGTACGGTCAGTTTGGCAACAAAATCTACAACAATACTGCTAACGCATTCTTTACAGCAGGTTCTTTGGCAAATGGCCGCAACGTGACAACAGATGTGGTGGGCAACGGCGAATCCAATCTGAACGCCCCGGATGTTTCTACACGCTTCCTCGAAGACGGCGGCTTCGTTCGCCTTCAGAACGTGACATTGGGTTACAACTTGCGCCCACGCAGCGGCGCCGTTTCCAACGCACGTTTCTATGTGACCGCACAAAACCTGGCTGTATTCACAAATTACAGCGGTCAAGACCCCGAAGTGAACATCAACAAAGCGATTGAAGGTGTTCCATCTTTGGGCATTGACTACACCGCTTACCCCCGCTCGAGAACATTCATCGTCGGAGCAAGCGTTTCTTTCTAACAACAAAAATTTATAAACATGAAGTACGCAAAAATTTTCGCATTTTTCCTGTTTAGTGCTGGCCTGTTCTTGTTTCAGGCTTGCACAGACTTGGAGCCAGAGGAGAAAGATTCCATTGTCCTCGTGGACGAAGGCGGTGATTTCGTGCCTGGCGACCCGGCGGCACTGCTCGCATCGGCTTACACTGATTTGGGGGCCTTCACCGACCAAAACAACATCTATGCACTTTATGACCACACGACTGATGAGATGATTCCTCCGACAAGGGGTGTTGACTGGGGCGACAACGGAGTGTGGCGCACCCTGCACCAGCACACTTGGGATGCTACGCACTCTGCTGTGCTTGGGGCTTGGAACCAACTAAATCAGCGTGCATTCAAATGTAACGAGATTCTCGCCTCCAACCCAAGTCAACAACAAGCCGCTGAGGCCAAGTTCTTGCGTGCGTTTTACCGCTACCACGTTATGGATCTCTTTGGCCAAATGCCCAACCGCGAGGTGAACGAAGGTATAGATGTGAACCCGAAGGTTTCCACGCGATCAGAAGCATTCGACCTGATTGTAAAAGACTTGGAAGAGGCTTTGCCAAATTTGCCTGCTACTGGCCCGGTCGCTACCAACTCAAAAGCAACACAAGCTGCCGCAAATACGCTGTTGGCTCGTTTGTATTTGAACAAAGCCGTGTACAAAGCGGATCGCCCAGAAGGCCCATACCAGTTCGACGCAGCTGATATGAACAAAGTCATTCAGTATTGCGACGCAGTGACGGCTGCTGGCTATGGCCTTGAGTCGGAGTATTTTACCAACTTCAGCACTGGCGCAACAAAAGAAATCATTTTCACCAGCCCGGAAGGCACGCCACAAAACCGTTGGTTCATGACGCTGCACTACAATCAAAACCCGAGCGGCTGGAACGGTTTCACGACGTTGGCCGATTTCTATTCCAAATTTGAAGATGGCGACCAGCGGAAAGGCAACTACCCGGCTCCTGACGGCTCTAATTTCTCCGGCATTGGTCGTGGGTTCTTGTTTGGTCAGCAGTACAAAGATGACGGCTCTGTGTTGATTGACACCCGCACACAAAAACCGTTGTCGTTCACACTCGATGTCCCGCTCAGTGGTGCCGCAACAGACAAAGGTGTGCGTGTCATCAAGTATCACCCTGCTAATGCGGGTCAATATATCTTCTTCCGCTATGCCGATGTGTTGCTAATGAAAGCCGAAGCTATCCACCGTGGAGGCACAGACCCAGGCGGCCAGACAGCATTGCAAGTGGTGAATGAACTTCGCCAAACACGTGGCGCTTCTGCGTTGGCTTCGCTTTCCGATGCCGACTTGCTAGATGAGCGTGGCCGCGAACTTTACTGGGAGGGCATCCGCCGAGTTGACCAAGTGCGCTTTGGCACTTTCGATGACGAATGGTCTTTCAAAACTGTAACTGACGGGACAAAAGTGCTGTTCCCCATCCCCCAACAGGCTTTGGATTCCAACCCGAATCTACAACAGAACGCGGGTTATTGAAGAACACCTTTTTGACACTTAACTGTTTGTAATACAGACAGAGCGAATTTATACCGACAGGCCGCCCTTTTATGGCGGCCTGTCGTTTTTTTAACATTCAATTTTTAAAATACACGGTAAGTCAAGAACATGGAGAGGGTTTGAACTGATGAAGAAACGGCAGCGCTCGGTGTATAGCCTTGCCCTCGGTCATACCGCACTTCCAGTCCGATTCGGTCAAAAACATATCCTCCGCCTACAACCATGCCGAATTCATGCTTTCGTTGCACTGTTAAATACTCCCCTCCGGCCGAACCGTAGATCAACACACTTTCGTCTTCAATAATCCAACTGCTGTGAACGCCACCTTGAATGTGAAGTTTGTGTTCCCGATTGATAAAATTCCATTGCAACAAGGTCTGTGATCGAAGATGAGTAATATCGATTTCTTCTATGCCACTACTTTCAAAACCGTATGCGTATTCAAAACGACGAAGACTCACATCAGTTTTTATTTGAAATCTTCCATTTGTTCTCGGTATAGGAATTAAAAAGCCCGCAACGGGTGAGAAAATTGTTTTTGGCCCTTTTTTCACAATTTCAAAGGGCATTTGTATAAATCCTGTATTGGCAGTAACCTCTCGTAGTGAAGCCATAGCCATACCTGCACCAGCGTAAAAGTGAATTTTAAGTTTTTCGGGCTTGTACTGGTACTCGATTTCCGTTTTTTTGCATTTGTTATACTCCAGTAGTACATCTCGAATCTGTTTTTCATCGTAAGAAATTCGCAGAATCCGGTCTTTTAAATAAGGGCAATCAATAGTCATCGCCAATAGCTGTTGCCTGAACCGATTGTTTTTCAACAATTTGCGATCGTTGAATTCTGTGAGATATTGCTTAAAAACCAATTCCATTAGGCTGTCTTTTTCCGCAAAAAAATGATTCACGCCGTCCTGTTTTAGTAAATACAAATTGACTTCGGAAATCAAAAACGTTTGCAAAAAGACCGTGTCTTTTTCCATGCGCGGTGTAGAGCCAATTTCTAAATCCGCTATTTTAGTCGGAGAGCGATTGACCATAACTTCCTTACACTCGAAGTATTCTACCATTCCGTCTTTGCGTGTCACCTTGACCGACTTGATTTTTTCAACGCTAAGTTTTTGCTCCGTGCCTGCTTGATTCATAAAAAAGAAAAATTGGGGAGTCTCAACCCAGCTACCGTGATAAACCGAACCCGATTCAATTTGACCGGAATGAAAAGTTATTGTGGCAGGCAGGTATCTTTGAGCCGCGAGAGGCTGACAAAGCATCAGCACAAACAATTGAGGAAGAAGAAGATTTTTCATTGAAGACAAATGTTTTGTGATTTTTGTTTACCAGTCAAAAATACGATTGTTTTGAAACTTATCTTTTTGATTATTAGCGCTGTATTCATAATCGGCTGCACCTCCAAACCTGCCGCCGATACCCTTTTTGAACAAATCCCGTCCGACAAATCCGGCATCTCCTTCATTAACAAAGTCGAGAATACCGAAGATTTCAACATCTTCAGTTACCGCAATTTCTACAACGGCGGCGGCGTGGCCATCGGCGACGTGAACAACGACGGCCTCGCTGATGTGTTTCTGACTTCCAACATGGGCGAGAACAAGTTGTACCTCAACAAAGGCAATTTTGAGTTTGAAGACATCACTGAAAAAGCGGGCGTGGTCGGCACAAAATTTTGGAGCACCGGAGTCGTGTTCGTGGACTTGAACGCCGACGGTCTGCTTGACATCTATGTTTGCAACGCGGGCTATAAATCGGGCGAAAAACCTGAAAATGAACTCTTTATCAATCAAGGCGTTTCTCCCTCCCCTTCAGGGGAGGGTCGGGGTGGGGTCACTTTCATCGAAAAAGCCGCTGAATACGGCCTCAACGAAGACGGCTACACCACCCACGCCGCTTTTTTTGACTACGACCTCGATGGCGATTTGGACTGCTATATTTTGAACAACAGTTTCATGCCCGTCAACACGCTCAACTACAGCAACAACCGCGAACTCCACGCCGAGGATTGGCCGGTGAAAGACTTCCTCAAAGGTGGTGGCGACAAACTGCTTCGCAATGACAACGGCAAATTTGTAAACGTCACAAAAGAAGCGGGTATCTTCGGTAGTCTTATCGGATTTGGCCTCGGTGTCACCGTCGGCGATGTTAACGGCGACTATTGGCCCGACCTCTATATTTCCAACGATTTCTACGAGCGCGACTACCTCTATATCAATCAAAAAGACGGCACTTTCAAAGAAGAAATCGAAAACTGGATGCAGCACCTCAGTCTCGCCTCCATGGGTGCCGACATGGCGGACATCAACAACGACGGCTTCCCCGAAATTTTCACCACCGAGATGTTGCCCAGCGATGAAACCCGCCTGAAAACCACCACCCAATTTGAAAACTACAACATTTACAACCTCAAACTGGAGCGCGGTTTTTACCACCAGTATATGCAGAACTGCCTGCAAATCAACAACAAAGACAAAACTTTCAGTGATATAGCCCACTTTGCGGGCGTGGCCGCCACCGACTGGAGCTGGGGTGCGCTCATGTTCGACATGGACAACGACGGCTGGCGCGACATCTACGTTTGCAATGGCATTTACAAAGATGTCATTGACCAAGATTTCATTGATTTTTTCGCAGATGATGTAATTCAAAAAATGGCCCTGACCGGCAAAAAGGAACAAATCAACGAAATTCTCAACCGAATGCCTTCTGTCCCCATTTTGAACAAGGTCTTCCGAAATCGCGGCGACTTAACCTTCGATGATACGGGCGAAAAATGGGGTTTCAGTACTGCCTCCTTTTCCAACGGCGCAGCTTATGGCGACCTCGACAACGACGGTGACCTCGATATGGTGGTCAACAACGTCAACCAAGAGGCTTTTCTGTTCCGCAACCGCGCACGAGAAACGGCTGGCAATCATTATCTTACAATTCAACTCAACGGAAAAGGACAAAACACTTTTGCCATCGGTGCCTTGGCTTCCGTTCACCGTGGCGGGGAGCAATTGAATTTTCAACTCATCCCGTCGCGCGGGTTTCAGTCGTCGGTGGATTACAAAATGGTGTTCGGATTGGGGCAAAATCCCAAAGTTGATTCGGTCGTCATTGTTTGGCCCGACAGGACAAAATCGGTGCTGCCCAGCCCGCCCATTGACACAACACTCTCCATTTCTTGGCAACAATCAACCAACGCCCTCGCCAGCAATCCGTACGATTTTTTTGTTGAAAAAACTGTTTTTCAAGAAGTTGCAAACACATTCGAGCCCCATCTCGAAGATGGTTTTGTGGACTTTTACCAAGAAGGGCTCAGTTACCGAATGCTCTCCCGCGAAAGCCCGCGTGCCGATGTCGCCGACGTGAACGGCGATGGGCGCGACGACATTTTCATCGGCGGTGCCACCAGCCAGCCGGGCCAACTCTACCTGCAAACCGCCGCAGGCTCGTTCACCCGCCATGACCAACAAACCTTCGACCCCGACTCGCGCTATGAGGACACGGCAGTCACCTTTTTCGATGCCGACGGCGACGGCGACATGGATTTGTTCGTCGGCTCGGGCGGCAATGAGCAGCCGCTCAACTCGCGTTTTATGCAAAGCCGGATTTACCTGAATGACGGCAAAGGCCATTTCACGCAAAATCAACGCGCCCTGCCGCTCAACGGCTTCAATACCGCGGTGGCCCTGCCGCTCGATTTTGACGGCGACGGCGACATGGATTTGTTTGTCGGCAGCCGCAGCGCGCCCGGCCAATACGGCGTGCCGCCGCGCCATTTTTTGTATGAAAATGACGGCAAAGGCAATTTCCGCGATGCGGCGAAAAACGCAGCCCCCGATTTGCCCCGGCTCGGTATGGTGACCGATGCCAAATTGGTGAATCTCATAGGCGATGCTACACCCGAACTCGTCATCGTCGGCGAGTGGCGCAACCCGATAATTTTTGAAATAAAAAACAAACAACTCGTACCCGTCAAGTCCAATTTGGGCGGCTACTCCGGCTGGTGGTACGCCCTCGAATCCGACGATGTGGACGGCGACGGCGACATGGATTTGATACTCGGCAATCGCGGCGAGAATTTTTATTTTACTGGAAATCAAGAACATCCAGCAAAAATCTGGGTCGGCGACTTCGACCAAAATGGTCAGATTGACAAAATCCTGACCCGGCAAATCGGCGGCAAGGATGTGCCGATTCCGATGAAAAAGGAATTGACGGGGCAAATCCCAAGTTTGAAAAAAGCAAGCCTGAAACACGTTGACTATGCGCAGAAATCTATCCAGGATTTATTTCCCGGCGACGCGCTGCAACAAGGCATCGTCATGGAAGGCAACTATTTTCAATCCGCCGTGGCACTGAACAACGGCAACGGCCAATTCACCCTCATGCCACTGCCGAAGGAAGTTCAGTTTTCCTGTGTCTGTGCCATCTGGTGCGGCGATTTGAACGGCGACGGGAAAAATGATTTGGTGTTGGCTGGCAACGACGCTGGCTTTATGCCACAGTTTTCAAAATTGGATGCCAGTTTCGGCCATGTGCTTTTGAACAAAGGCGGCGGGCAGTTTGGAAGGGTGGAAAACCGCAGCTCCGGCTTCTTTGCGAAAGGCGATATGAAGTCGCTTATTTCGTTGAATATCAGAGGGAAAAAATACCTGCTGGCAACAGTGAACAATGAGAAACCGAGACTTTTTGAAATAAAGACAAAAATCGAAATTCAGTAAAATCGAGGCGAAGGGATGCCGCAAAAAAGAACACATTGGCCGCAAAATTCAGACACCCCGATTGTGGTGATGCCAATATTGTGCGCTTTTTTGCTGACAGCCGATACCGTTTTTTCTCAAAAAAATCTTGTCCCAAACGGCGGTTTCGACAGCCTCGAAATTTGCCCCGGCAATTTCGGCCAAATCGTACTGGCCGAGCCGTGGCAAAGTATGCAAGGCACCCCCGACCTTTTCCACGAATGTTCGCTGGCACCCGATTATCGTGCTCCCCATCCGTTTTTATGTCAAAATTTGCCTGCCCACAATGGCCAAGGGTATGCCGGGATAACCGTGTACGGGACCAGAGAATTTTTGACGACAAGTTTGAGCGAGCCACTTCAAGGCGGCAAGCCCTACTACGTTCGATTTTTTGTCGCGGCAGATGAAGATTGCAAAGGCGGCCCACAAAGTTTCAGCGATGCGATTGCGCTCATGCTGAAACGAGCGAACAGCCCGACGGCAAATTTTGAAACCATTGTAGAAAACAGCGGCCAAGTGATAAAAGATACCACGAGCTGGGTCAAAATCAGTGGCTGCTACTATGCCAAAGGCTCGGAGCGCGAATTGCGCATCGGCAATCCCAAATCCGACCAGCAATCGAACTACGAAACAGACCAACCCGACTATCCTTACCCGGAAAACTATATGTTCGTGGACGATGTGTTCATCGGCACCTTCGCCCCCTTTCCCGACACGGTTTTGCGCTGCGAAGGTATGCCGACGACGCTGGACGCTACCTTTTTAGAATCTGAATATCAATGGAATACGGGCGCGACAGAGGCGATCCTCGTTACTTCTGACACAGGGCGTTACGTCGTGCAGGCCACGATTGACGGCTGCGTCTTTCGGGATACAGTTCAAGTTGTCAGCCTGCCGCCGACTAACTCGACAACCTTGAACGACACGACTTTGTGCGACAATGAAAGCCTTGTCCTCACCGCGCCGCTTCCCGGAGAATACCTCTGGTCGAACGGCTCGACCGCGCCGCAAATCGTCGTGAAAAATCCCGGCGAGTACAGCGTCACCGTGGCGAACGAGTGCGGCGCGTTTTACTTTTCTCAAAAAGTAGAAGCAGAAAACTGCCGCTGCCGCGTGTTTGTGCCAAACATTTTTTCCCCGAACGACGATGGCTACAGCGACGCTTTGGAAATCTCCATCGGCTGCGAACACGATTTTACGGTGGAGCAATTTGAAATTTTCGACCGCTGGGGCGGGCAGGTTTTTTCCTCTAAAAACTACCCGCTCGCCACTTGGGACGGCACGATAAAAGGCAAGAAGGCCGCGCCCGGTGTCTATGTTTGGCATTTGACTTATTCCTTAAAGCGAAACGGAACAGCCCGAAAATTCATGGAGCAAGGAGATGTGACCTTGCTTCGATAAAACCTGCATTTATGACCATGTTCAAATATGCCCTTCTCATAATCCTCTGTCTGTCATTTGCTTGCAACCGAATTGAGCAAGCCCCCCCCCTTTTCCAACTGCTGCGAAAAGATGCCACCGGCCTCGAATTCGAGAACGTGCTGCGCCAAAGCAGCGAGTTCAACGTGTTCAACTATATGTATTTTTTCAACGGCGGCGGCGTGGGTGCGGGCGATTTCAACAACGACGGCCTCGTGGATTTGTATTTTACAAACAATATGGGGCCGAACAAAATGTTCCTCAATCAAGGTGGGTTAAAATTCAAAGACGTGACCGAGCAAGCGGGTGTGGCCGGGCAAGATGGGTGGACATCGGGCATCAGTGTTGTGGACATCAACAACGACGGCCTACTTGACCTTTATGTCGGTCAATTGGGTGAATACCAGAGCATTAAAGGCCGCAACCAACTTTTTATATGCAAAGAAATCAAAGACGGAATCCCGGTGTACGAGGACGAAGCCATCTACTACGGCCTTGATTTGACGGGCTTTTCCACCCAAGCCGTTTTCTTCGACTACGACCTCGACGGCGACTTGGATATGTTCCAACTCAACCACACGCTCCACCAAAACGGCACCTTCGGAGCGCGCAAAAATTTTGAAGGAAAAATCCACCCGATGGCGGGAGATAAATTGCTTCGAAACGACAATGGGAAATTTATTGACGTAACGCAACAGGCTGGTATTCACTCTACTGTCATCGGCTACGGCCTCGGCGTCATCACTGGCGACGTGAACAACGACGGCTGGCCCGACCTCTACATCGGCAATGATTTCCACGAAAACGACTACCTGTACCTCAATCAGGGCGACGGAACATTTAAAGACGCGATGGCCGACGCGATGATGCACACCAGCCAATTCTCTATGGGCGTGGATATGGCCGACGTGAACAACGACGGCTGGACGGACATCATCTCACTCGATATGCTGCCGGAAGACCCTTACATCCTCAAAACCTCGCTCGGCGAAGATGCTTACAACGTGTTCCAATACAAAATCGGACTGGGCTATTACTACCAATACACCCGCAACAACCTCCAATTGAACAATGGAATTTTTAATGACAAGCAAAATTCCACACAACCAATAACCAATAACCAACAACCAATAACCAATATCCAATTCCGCGAAATCGGCCTCTTCTCCGGCATCGCCGCCACCGATTGGTCGTGGTCACCGCTGTTCATGGACTTCGACAGCGACGGCTACAAAGACCTCTTCGTGAGCAACGGCATCCCGCGCCGCATGAACGACATTGACTACGTTAAGTTTCAAGAAAACAGAGAGTTAGGATTAAAAGAAGGCACCGCCCGCGACGTGAAAGAAGAAGAACTCGCCATCGTGGAGCGGATGCCAAAGGTCAAATTGCCGAACAAATTCTACCGCAACACCGGGCGGCTTACATTCGACGACTTGACTGCGCAGGTAAAAGACGACCTGCCTACTTTTTCCAACGGCGCGATTTACGCCGACCTCGACAACGACGGCGACCTCGATGTCATCGTGAACAACATCGAAGACGAGCCTTTTATTTATAAAAACCTGTTTCAGGAAAACGCCGCTACGTCTGTTGGCGGGGACGCCAACAGAGGCAAGGGAGGAAGTGGCGATGCCGTTGTTGGCGTCCCCGCCAACAAAAACGAGAGCGTTCCTGCCGTTGATGGCATCCCCGCCAACAACTCCCATCTCTCTTTCAACTTCAAAGGCCAGCCTAACAACATACACGGCATCGGCACTAAAGTCCTGATTTTCAAGAAAAACGGCGAGCGGCAGGTCGAAGAATTTTACCCCGTGCGCGGCTACCAATCCAGCGCGCACATCCCTTTGCACATCGGCGTTGGCGAATCGGAGGGCATTGATTCCGCCGTCGTTATTTGGCCAGACAGAACTTGCGAACGGGTTTTAGACTTGAAATTCAACACGACGCAAACCCTGACTTGGCGCTCTGGGCTGCCGATTTTTGATTTCAAGATTTTGCAAAAACCCGCCCCACCCTACCCTTTCGTCGACGCGACTGCCGCGACGGGTTTGAATTTCATACACATCGAAAATCCCTTTGTCGAGTTCAACCGCGAGACTTTGATGCCGAATATGGTATCCACCGAAGGCCCGGCGTTGGCAGTCGGCGACGTGAACGGCGACGGCCTCGAAGACGTGTTTTTCGGCTCATCCAAACGCGAGCGCAGCGCCTTGTTTTTGCAAACCAAAGATGGAAAATTCGTCTTGAAAACGCCGCTCGCCATCGCGCAAGACTCTGTTTTTGAAGACGTTGACGCGGTTTTTGTTGATTTGGAAAATGACGGCGACCTTGACCTCGTCATTGCCGCCGGGGGCAACGAATACCGGGGGCAGGAGGAGCCGATGCGCCAACGCGCCTACCTCAACGACGGGCGGGGTAACTTCACACGCACCGACCCCTTCCCTACTCTTTTCATGACGGCTTCTTGCGTGTTGGCCGCCGATTTTGACGGCGACGGATTGACGGATTTTTTCTTCGGAGGCCGTGCCATCCCGTGGAAATACGGTCTCACACCCAACTCTTATTTGCTCAAAAATATGGGCGGCGGCAAATTTGACGATGTGACACAAAAACTCGCGCCCGGTTTGCAAGAAGCGGGTCTGGTGAAGAACGGGACTTGGACAGACATTGACGGCGACGGTGACCTCGATTTGCTGCTGGCAATGGAATGGGAACCACTCACTGTTTTTCTGAACAACGGCGGGCGTTTTGAAAAAAAGCAACTCGAAACGGGCGCGGGTTGGTGGAATTTCGCCCTCGCCCATGACTTTGACGGCGATGGCGACGTGGATATTCTCGCAGGAAACACGGGCAAAAACTGCCGGCTGCAACCCACAATGAAAGAACCTATCCGCCTCTATGTCAGCGACTTTGACAACAACGGCCAGACGGAGACCATCCTGACTTACTACCTCAAAGGCCGCGAAATCCCTTTCGCCAACCACGAGGAAATGATGAAGGCATTGCCTGTTTTGAAGAAAAAATATTTGTTCTCAAAGGATTTTGCCCAAGCCTCGCTCCCCGATTTGCTTGGAAAAGAGAACCTTGCCAAAGCCGTGCTGCGCCAAGCCGACAATTTCGAGAGCACTTATTTTGAAAACACGGGAAACCTGACTTTCAAGGCGCACCCGTTGCCAGATGTGCTGCAATTCAGCACGTTGAACGCCGCTGCGCTCCACGACCTCAACGGCGACGGCAAACAAGAGGTGATTCTCGGCGGCAATTTTTACGACTGCAACATCGAAATGGGGCGCTACGACGCAAACTTCGGCAACGTGCTTTCCATCGGGGCAGCCGGGGAAATGGAGGTGTTCCCGCTCGGCGGCTTGACGGTGAAAGGTCAAGTGCGGCGCATCAGGCCGGTTAAAATCGGCGGCGAAATCTTGTTTGTTTTAGCGCGGAATAATATGGAGGCAGTAGTGGTGCAGCCGGGAAAAACGGCAGCGGTTCAATGAAATACCCACGTTTACGAAAACTCGGAGATTTCCGTAAACGTCGCGCTCTAAACTCGCAGCATCGTCATCACCGCATCGTTTCGCGCGAGCTTTCTGAAAGTTGGACTCCAATTGGTTGCCCTGAGCACGCTTCTTAAAGTTGTTCCAGCAGCCACTCTTTTTCTGTGAGCACCGGTTCCCGTTCAATTTCCGCGCGCAGCGCGTTGCGTTTCTTGGCGTCGTGGCTGTGCTGCAGGAGCCGCTCAGTGAACCGGATGATGTTCAGGTAATTTTTCCGGTGATAGCCCAGCACCTTTTTGCGGTGGATGTAATTGCGCATAGCATCGAGGTGCGAGTGCAGCAGATCATATTCATCGAGCACAAAATAGGTTTTCAGCAGCAGGGTTTTGGCTGCCAAATGGAGCAGGGGATCGTTGTAGTTCGCTTTTTGCAGCAGCGTCAGCACCGAATCGAAGCGGTGGCGGGCGTAATCCAGCCGGGCGAGGTTGAAACTCAGCGAGCTCTCGCGGTATTGGCGCTCCAGGTGTTGGTTGTAGCGGTGGATAAAATTTTCGACCCAGTCCAGTTCACCGCAGCGCAAGCCAGATGCTACGATATTGTGGTAGGTAAAACGCGAGAGCACACCATTTCCGATCAAGCTGCCGGCATCCAGTGCCCGGCGGTACAGGTTGAGCAATTCGTGCTCCATTTCCCGGGCGCCGCTGTTGGCCCGCCGGATGCAGTGGTTGATGGCAAACATATAAAACTCCCGCCGTTCTACTTCGGAGAACAGCGTTTGCGTAACCTCCATTTTTTTCAGAAAAGCGTGGTAATACGCGCTGTCGTCGCCGTGCTGCAACATTCGTATGGCCGATAGATATGTAGAAATGCCCGGCTGTTCTGCCCACTCCGGCGCTTCTGCCAAAGCGGTCACGCTCCGGTGCAACGCTGCTTCCGAGTCAGACCGATACACGTTTTTTTGCGACAACTCCAGACAGATGAGGCGCAAGCGGGCGGTCAGGTAGTGCGCATCTATGCTTCGCGCGAGCCCACGCAGGGGAGCCGTTTCAGTTGGGTTTTTCCGCAGCGCCGTTTCGTGTTGCTCGAATTGGTAGAGCCGCTGTAGGGCATAGTAGTTTTCGTTGCGGCAGGGCTGGGCATGCAAATCTCGCTCAAAGGCGCGCATAGTGCGTTCGTATTGCTCCATCAGTCCGCGGTCCCGGTAAGCAGCTGCCAACCGGATGCGGCTTTCCGGTGCTTTCTCCTGCATATCCTGCACCAGCAGGAAGGTTTCCAGCAGCCGGTTCAGGTAACTCATCAACAGGCGCATACGGGTATCGTCGTACGGTTCGGAGGGGCGCAGAGCCGCCCATGCCCCGGTCTTGTCCGCGTGTTTGCTGCCGCAAAAAAAGTCGAACAGCTGGATCAAGTCGGTGCGCAGGTTGAAATAGGGAGACTCGAGGAAGCGTCGCGCGTCCCGGCGTTCCACCGCGCTCAGGGATTGTATCAGGCGATACACGTTGTTCTGCTCCACGTTTTTTATATCGGTAAAAATAAATTTTAGTCTACAAACAAGCCTTGAAAATCGAACAAAAATCGTGCTTTATTTTACTGGAATCAATTTTTAGCGAAAAATGGAATAACAAAAACTGCTCTACAAAACCTGAAATTTGATTTTTGCCGGCGCATAGGCTCCCCGCACTTTTGTATCGTCGAATTGAATTTCGTTCGACACCGCCTCCCCGGGGTTCTCTTCTTTCTGCTCACAAACAGTTTCAATCCAAATCATGAAAAATTCGACATCCGTACAATCCCCAAACCGAACAGTGCTGCAACTGCTGATTTTCGTCCTGCTTTGCTGCGGGGCAAACCGCCTTGCCGCCCAGTGCGACAACGATGTAACGCCTCCGGTACCCGTGTGTGCCAACCCGCTCGAAAAGTCGGTTCAGCTGTTCAAGCCCACGACCATCCAGGCCGCCGAATTCAATGCCGGCAGTACCGACAATTGCACACCGGCCAACTTGCTCCAGTATTTTATCGAAACCGGCAGCACGCCCTCGCCGGCACCGCCGCCAACGACCGCACTCGTGTACCCGGAGGGCCAAACGGGTCAGTACCCCGTGGTGCTATGGGTGGTGGACACTTCCGGCAACGCGTCGAACTGCACCACCATCCTGAGCCTGACGCCTTGCTCCAATTCCGCGCCCGCAATAGTTTGCAACGACCAGATTACCGTACAGCTGGGCCAAAACGGCACGGCCCTCATCACCCCCGGCATGATGCTTGAAGGCGGGCCGTACTGCCCGGATTTTGAGTACAAAATCCGTTTCCTGCCCAACGGGGCCTATGCACCAAGCATTACCGTGGGCGCTGCCGACATAGGCACGAAAATCCTGCAGGTGTCCAGATTTCAAAACGGCAACCCGCTCATTTCCTGCTGGGGCAACATCACCATCACCGGAGGCTGTACGCCCGATGTGACCGTGCCAACGGCAGTTTGTGACGAAATCGTCCAACTGACCATTGATACGACCCTGGGCAGCACGGCCATACTCGAAGCAGACATGCTCGACGACGGCTCCTTCGACAACTGCACACCCGCCGGTGACCTGACATTCCTCATCAGCTTGGACTTCCCTGGCAATCCGGTTCCTGCACTCGAATTCGACGTACTTGGAACGTACCAAGTGTACCTGATGGTCGCAGACCAGGCCGGCAATCAAAACTTTTGCGTAACGGAAGTAGAGGTCATCCAAAAGCCCGGGCACTTGATTCAGGGAACCGTATTTCTGGATGACAATTCAGATTGCGAACGGCAACCCGGCGCTGAGTCAGGACTGTCCGGTTGGGCGGTGCGGGCCGTTGCACAAAGCAATGGAGCCATATTTGTTGGAAGCACCGATACATCGGGGCACTACAAAATATCGGTACCTACGGCGGAATCTGCCTTCGACGTGTCGCTTGCCGCGCCATTCAACTATGGCGGCGACTCCTGCCAGACCACATATCAAGTCGTTTTCACCAACCCGGCCCAATCGGAGGAAGTGGTTCAGGACATTTCGGTTCAACTTGATACGGAGTGCCCGCTGCTTTACGTGGATTTGGCTACACCCAAAATTCGTCCGTGTTTCCCGGGGGTATATTTTGTCAGTTTTGCCAACCTGAGCGCCTCGGCCATTGACGACACATACGTGGATGTGACGCTTGACGACGACCTGCTGTTTCAGGGCAGCTCTATCCCGGAAACCGATCTGGGGAATCAGGTGTACCGGTTCCAAACCGGCGACCTTGCGCCCGGGCAAAGCGGCTGGTTTACCATCGTATTTTTTGCCAACTGCGACGCGGCACCCGGTGCCACACACTGCACGGAGGCGCATATTTTCCCGGATACAATTTGCCCGGGGAGCCCGCAGTGGACGGGCGCCAATGTGGAAGTGGATGCCGTCTGCGACAACGACAGCATTTATTTCTCCATAAAAAACAACGGCACCGGCCCCAATGCGGGCTTGCTGAATTACGTCGTGGTGGAAGACGTGCTCATGCGCAGCAGCAACACCTTCCAGTTGAACCCCGATCAAACCATGCCGCTCGACCCGATACCGGCTACCGGCGCAACATTCCGCCTGCAGGCCGAGCAGGAGCCGGGCCACCCCTACGGCGGAGTGCAGGCCGTGGCACTGGAAGGTTGCGGCGGATTCACTCCGGGCATGGTCACGCTGTTCCCGCTCAATCCCACCAACCCTTTCGTGGCGCTCGATTGCCGCCAGAACGTGTCGTCGTACGACCCCAACGACAAGCAGGCTCTGCCGCTCGGATACGGGGCGCAGCAATTCATAGCCAGGAACACGGATATGGATTACACCATTCGGTTCCAGAACACAGGCACCGACACGGCCTACACCGTGGTGCTGCTCGACACGCTTTCGCCGGCCTTGGCCGCCCTGAAAATCCGCCCGGGAGCATCCAGCCACCCCTACCGGTTTGAATTGCTCGACGGGCATATCGCGAAGTTCGTGTTTGAAAACATCCTGTTGCCCGACAGCAGCACCAACCTCGCCGGGTCGGAAGGCTTTGTGCAGTTCCGCGTGCCGCAAATGCCCGACAATCCTGACGGTACGCGCATCGAAAACACCGCTGCGATTTACTTTGATTTGAATCCGCCGGTCATCACCAACATGGTCTGGCACACCGTAGGCACCAATTTTATCACCAGTTCCACCACCTACGCCGATCCGGCCCGCAACCCGCTGCGCGTGTATCCCAACCCCACCGCTGCGGTCGTATATTTTGCGGCGGAAGCAGCGCCGGGCGAACGCCTGCACCTGTCGGTGACCGATGCGTTGGGCCGAGCAGTGCGGCAGGTGGTGGCCCAACAAATGCCCATTGCGCTCGACTGCAGTGATTTGCCGGCAGGCACCTACTTTTTCCGAATCAATGCTGCCGACGCGCGGACGGTTTGGGCGGGTACGCTGGTGGTGCGGTAGTGGTGCAGTCGGGTGCAGCCCGGCATACTGAAATTTGAATTTGCGCTGAGACGCATAAAATTGACGAGGTTGATGCTTCACACGCTTCAAAACGGGTGTGTGAAATGTCAACCTCGTCAAATTGTATAGCGGATTTGCAAATCCGCCGTGCTACCCCTGTTTACGAAACCTTGAAGATTTTGCGATTACCTAAAAATTAACTTTTTAAGAATCAGGCAATTAACATCCACCATCTTGCAACCGCCGTTTTCAATCGGAGGGTCATGCCCCCATACTAATCACATCTATCATCTATTCAGAACATAATATCTACCGTTCTGATGTTGATGTTTCGCAAAGAAGATAGATATGATTCCGGGGGAGTCGGCATCCCGCTGATTGAAAGACGAAAAAGCATAAAAAACAAATGAGGCCGAAATATCATTTTAAGTGCTTTTCAATATTGCTTTTGTCACCAAAGTATTCCAAATCAATCTCCCGTAAAAAATCTATATGAATTTGTTCTGTTTTTTGTTCACTTATAGTAGTTTCTAACTCCTTTTTCTTTTTAATTTTCTCTCTTATTTCTTTTCGTATTTTATCATTTTTAATGTTTTTTGAATTAGGGGCAATGCAATTGTAAATTGACAACTTGGTTGATTCAGATTTAGTAAATGTATCAGGCTCAAATAATATCTGGGCTAATTTATCTCCATACTTATCAAAAGTGGTTATTAACGCAAAATTGTAAAAGTCGTGAAAATACTCATCATGTT
Organism: uncultured Saprospiraceae bacterium; assembly: GCA_964481485.1. Lineage (GTDB taxonomy): Bacteria > Bacteroidota > Bacteroidia > Chitinophagales > Saprospiraceae > M3007. Next base: position 34,230 of record CAYZVM010000016.1, read on the forward strand.
TGGATGTAAAAAGGATTTTAAATTCATATAAATCAGCAAACTCTTTAACAATTTCAATATTCTTGGCCACTGCTTTTCTTATGCCGACACAATAATCAAAGTGTTTGGAGAACAATTCAATATTGTCATTGGATTCTTTGACAAAATTATTGTTATCGGGGTATTTAATTTTTGTGTCATCAATTATCATTATCCTACTTATTTTGGCTCCACCTGAAAGACATTCTTTTGTTTTTCCAACAAAATCTGGTTCGCGGCTTCCTCTATCAACTATCTCTTTCCAAAACCTGTAGAAAGTAACTGTCTCATAAGTGTCATCACTCCCCATTTGATCCATGTACATACATAGCAATTGCACCAAACTACCATTAGCGATAGTGTGGTTTATTTCCATTCGATTCTCTGCCAATGAACTAAGTTTGATAGATGCATACTCTACTTCTTTTATGGCATGGTGCTTTTCAATTTCTGGGTGAATAGAAATATTCGATAAAGCACTTTTTATTTGTCTGTTATATTCATTTAGATGTTTGTAAAAAGGGATAACTTTCCTATAGTTCTCAAGGGTAGTTATTACATTGGTATTTTTTTCAACCTCACGCCAAACCCTTCTAAAATATTCAATATAGTCTTCAATAATCTTCGAATTTTGAGTTACATAGCAATGTTCGCGTTTTATACCTGATGACAAATCAGGGAAATTCAAAGAAATCATTAGGAACTTGTCGTCAATAATAAGAAAGGTGCAGGCCGCAGGAAAACTATCCATTAACATCATCTCAACATCTTGATTATCTGATTTCGCCTCAAAACAGGCTTCAAGATGTTCATAAAATCTATCATTCTTTGGATTGTCAGGGATGGGAGCAATTCTCCTATACTTAATTTTTTCCCCATCACCTATTCGCGCCAAAGTCATTGTGAAGTATTTATTAATATTTTCTTGAATATCTTTGTTTATATGGTCAAAACTTACACTGCCTATAACCCGAATTTCAGAGCAAGTGGCAATGAATTGAGTGGCCTTTTTATAGGCTATGTTTAATCCAGTTCGCTTAATACCCTTTAATGCATTGTCAATTTCAGAGATTACAAAAGTTTTCTCTTTTATTTCAATTGCACTTGCAATTTGCTGCCAAAAAAACAATACTACTATTCCTGTAATTATTGCAGAGCCAATATTTATAGCAAAATCTTGAACAATATTCGACAAATAAGCAATCGGATCAGCTTCGTAATATGCTTTAACAATAAATACTATAAAAAACATCAATAATATAAATACCCCTGTAACAATAAAGGCTTTACGTACAACTAAAATGTTGTGGGATTTAAAATTATCCAAAAACCTATAAGTCCGTTTGTTCATATGACAGTGAATTTAAAATATTTGTGAATATTAAATTGTCAGATATCCCTTTTTAACAATTTCTCAAGCGCATTCTTGCAATTCTCTTCACCATATATGATATGCGGTGAAACCCAAAACAAAAGCAAAATAAAATATATTTGAAGGAACAATCAAGTTTTCGGGAAAATATTGTTAAAAAATCTTCTTAAAAGTATCAAACCAAGTGAACAACCTTCTTCTCCCGCTCCATTCTCAACCGCCGAGCCAACATCCCTTCTGGGTCGGCATAGCCTACCACCACCTCGTCAGCCAGACGAATCATCAAATCATTGCGGACAGCGGCGGTATCGGCGGATGCCCGTTTCACGTCCTCTCTGAACGGCGAGATAATTAGCAGTCTGCCCTCGTCGAGGGCTTTTTGGATGCGCTGCTCCCATTTCGTTTTCATGCCTCGTGCAAGTGCCATGATAACTGGCTGCTTCCCTTTGAGCAGGTAATGCAGCACATCCTGCTCCAGCGGGCTATGAAATCCGCTGATGACGCAGCGACCTGCTTCCCGCATTTGGATGGCCCAGTCATAGCATTTCAGCACTGCATCGGCAGGGATGTGACGGGAACACAGGAAGGCAGTGCAGGACAAATCAAGCAGTGCAACATCACCAAGAAAAGATTGGACGGAGGGGGAGGGCATCGTGTTTTGTGCAATAATTTTATGTATCCTGAAAATCCGCCGGCCAAGATTTGTAATCAAAATCTATTTCAAGTTTTTCTTGAATATAGGCAATGAACTCCCGGTCGGCAGTTGCAGCAGGGGTTGGCCCCACTACAATTAAACGAATAAGTTTAGCATCTTTGTGCCATTGGGCATAATAGAGTAATTGCCCTAAAGCCTCTCGAATACAATATCTTGGATTGGAATATGGCTTCACTTCATATATTTCCAAGTCTCCACCGGCTTTTCTCCGCAAAGTAATGTCCACATAATCCTCTTCGGCAACAACTTCAACATCTGTTTGCTTTTGCAAATACTCAAGCAGACTTTTTTGTATAGTACGATGATGATAGTTAATGACCGACGGTCCCGTCGTCCGGCGTGTGCCGCTCATCATATCGAGTTGTTGCGTCCCCTTGCGCCGCCTGCGAAGCGATTGTTGTTCTATTTCGGTCGCCAAGCGGCTGTCGCTAACCCCAAAAAGGTCGCCAAATATGCTTTGCCTCGCTTCTTGTTTTGTTACAGGGTTTACTGTTTTTCCATAACCGCCTTGTACAAGTTCGAGTGTCAATTCAGTATTTAAGTACGCCACATTCAAACAATGCCCAAGACTGTCATCGTAATGATAAACAGTGCCATCACGTTCGGCGACTACTGCATAGGCGATAATTTTGAGATACGGTGTATCTCCTTTCGGATTGCCAGAGGATTTCACAGCAACTAAATCGCCTACCCGAATATTTAGAAAGGAAAACAGATTTTGTGTTGCATTGTCTAAGTCGTAGCAGTCGTTGTCTTTCAAATACTCGTGCAAATCTTCTTTATCAGCGCTCAAATAAAAGTCATGCAGATATAGCCCCTTTGGGCCAAAATCAGTAGCCACTACTGAAGCATCGAACATTTCTTGGGAGCGGTCTTCATTGGCGTGAATTCCGTATTTTGAACCAATGACATAATACTGTCGGTTCCGAGCCGGGAACAAGGGGCTATTGCGGAAAAACAAATCGGCTGAAAATGAGTATATCCCCCGACCTACTGGTTTGAGGGCGGATAATGCCCTGTGTAAATCTGGTACATTTTTATTCTTCAATCCAATTTCGTTGCCAATGGCGATGATATGCCCCGGGGCAAATACGGCGACCATTGACCCGACCGGCGCATATAAAAAGGCGATCTTCCAACGCAGCATGGGCGGAAGACTAATGCGCTCGATGGCTTCCAATTCTCCCGCCTGAGCAAACCGGATGATGTCCAGAATCAGATTCCGCACATTTTGAAACGCCAGCTCTGCCGTATCTCCCTGACGCTTTCGCCAAGTATAATGGTCGTCGTTATAAAACCCTCTTGCCTGAAGGCCCGCATGCCCTTGCTGACGTTCGAAAATTTCAAAAATGGTTGAGTATCGCCCTGATATAACACCTATTGGCTTGGTGCGGCGTTCGAGCCAAGCGCAAAAAGAATCAGCATTCCCTTGGCTATTATACTCTTTCAGGTTCATGGTAGCTATTTTTTCCAGCGGCCAGCGATGGAGAAATTCAGCGTGCAATTGCTTACCAATGTTGTCGTGTGTTGCCATTTGTTGTTTTTTTAGACTTTATTCCTCCTCTCCGCTCCCACGCCCCATGCGGTATTTGATGTCGTAGTTGATGATGAAATCCAATTCCTCTTCCGTGAAGCCGTAGTGCTCCGCCAGCACTGTGTCAATTTTGTCGAGGATGGGTTTGGAGATCTTGGGGTAAATACATTGAATGGTCAGGTTTCCAGCGTTTTTAAAATTCATTTCCAGCATTTTTGAATTCGATTTTAAATCAGCCATTAAATCTTGGCTTAATTGAGAGAGTTTCTTTTTTTGAGAATTTGAAACCTTCTCCAAGTCAAAATTTATTGACTGTATTTCACGCTGATTCAAATTTCTACAATCTGACCAAACTGATAAGTACCAAAAGAAAACTGATGAGTTTAATAAAGAAAGGATTGCATTGCCAACTTGCTCATTTTCAAAAAACAGCTCTTTCAATTCCGAAGGTTCTCGGGACTCCCCATTTTCATCTAAAATTTCTGGAATGAAATTCAGTATCTGGACAAATCCACTCAATTTCCTAGTGAAGTAAATTTTTTCCTTACCCAATTTAGAAAGCCAATTGGATACAGGGTTTTTATCACTTTCGACCTTTTTTAAAATATTTTCACTGTGTTTGTCACCCAATTTGGGAATGAGGTGCCCCCTACGAATAGAATTTACTTGCTGGAAGTCAATGTTTTGAAATAATGTGGGGCGGGCGATAGTGTTCCACTTCAGATATTTTGAAGAATAAATCTTGTAATTTTTTGAATTTAAGTTGAGGAGCACAATTGCAAGCCTAATGTGTTCAAGTCCCTCGAAAAGTTTTCCGGGGCGGTCATTGAAGCAACTGATTGTTAAATCGCCACTTTTTATCCATAGTTTTTGAAGTGCTGAATACCCGTCTGTACAAACAGAGGCAACAGGAATGATAAAGCCAACTTTTCCAGCTTTGGAAGTAAAACTTATTGCTCTTTCATAACAAAGGGCATAAAGATTACCGCATTCAATTGTCTTGAAATCTCTGACGCTATATAATGTCTTTATTTCCTTCAACTCCACATACGGCGGGTTTCCAATCACGCAATCAAAGCCCACGAACACGCCATTTTCATCGTAAAGTGTTTCGTAAAACTCCGCAAACCAATGAAAAGGTTGATGGCTTTCTTTCCATTGTTCAAATTTTTTGGGGTCGTATGGGTCGCCGATGTATTGCATCGCGAGGTAGTGGTCGAGTGTAGCGGAAAGATTTTTCAGTTCTGTTTTGAGGATGTCTTTTTGTGCCTGGACATTACCTCCTACGATTTGCTCGCCACGGAAACGACGGTAAGCCATACTGATTTTGTCAGCGGAATCTGTGATTTGACGGATTTTTTCGTCAGCAAACAAAGCGTCTCGGTGTCGAATGACGCGCTCAGCTTCTTCCAACGTGGCAAAACCCACGAGCGTGTTGCCGGCGCGGATGTTGAAATCTACGTCGGGCAAGGGTTCGAGGCCGAGGTTGGGGCGGCGGCGGTCGGCTTCCACCGTGCTCATGAGTTTGAGGAAGAGGCGCAGTTTAGCGATTTCGACGGCTTCGCGCATGATGTCCACGCCGTAGAGGTTGTGGACGATGATTTTTTTGTAAATGTAGTATTCGCGGTTAGGATGGTGGGTTTCGTCAGCGATCTCTTTGAGCGTTTCTTCAAAGGCGGAGAATTTGCCGGGCTGCGCCTGCGCGAAGTTTTCCATGCGGTCGAGGCAGGCTTCGTAGAGTGGTTCGAGTATGTTGAGCGCGGCAAAAAGGAAAGCGCCGGAGCCGCAGGTGGGGTCGAGCACACTCACCTGCGAGAGCGCGGCAAAGAAATGTTTGATGAAGTCTGGGTCGTCGGTTTGCATCAGCGCGTCCTGCGCGAATTGGCGGATGTCGAGGTTGAGGGTGATGAGGTCATTAATACCGGTCACTTCGCCTGCCTGCATTTTGGCTTTTATGTCGGCGTAGCGTTGGCGGCGCTCCACCACTTCGCGCCACCACTCTGTGGGCAGGCCGGCTTCGGGCGGGGCTTCGCGGTTCCATGCTTTGCGGCGCTCCACGAGGTTGGGCTTGGAGGTGTCCAGTCCTGCTTCGATGTCGGGCGGCAACGGCACGGGTTTGTCTAAGGCTTCATTGCGGCGGTAGTCCCACGAAATGCCGTGCCGTACAGCGGGGTAGATGTAACGGTCGGGATCGTCGCGCAGGAACAAGAAGCAGGGTTTGAGATTGGCGCCGCGCCGGGCGGCTTCGTCGAAAAGGAAGGGGATGATGCAGTTTTTGGAGATGTAGTCGGTGATGTCCTCTTTGGTGTAGTAAGCGCCCATGTCGGCGCGGTCGTTGATATATTTCTCAAAAATGTAGCCGATGACGTCGGGGTTTATTTCGTTGCCCGTGCGGCCGGGGCGGTTGTCCAAGTGCCATTCGTATTGGTCGAAGAAGGCGAAAATGCGTTCGAAAGCTTCATCGGGAATGCGGATGTCCGGGTAGCGCGTTTCGAGTTCGTGTACATCGAAGAGGCCGCCGTTGAGATAAGGTACTTGACCGATGAGGGCTGGTTTATCATTGTGATTATTCAGCCCTTGGTGAAACAGGACGAGCAGAAAATCGCGGTAAAAGGAATAAAATTCGCCTTTCCCACGGCTTTGTTGCACTTCGCGGAGTTTATGTGAGAGGTAGTCGGGGTTGTTGTCAAGGAAGCGTTTTTTCTGGATGAAGTAGCAGAACATCAGGCGGTTGAGCATCAGCGAGGCGTACCAGTCTTTGTCCACCGAGGCTATGATGCCGTTGATAAAACCGAGAAATGCGCCGTGTTCTTTTTTGAAGCCGTCATAGAATTTTTTGGTGACTTTTTCGGCGTTTTGCCCGGCGGCTTGTTGCACTGCGCTAATCACATCAACGATGGTGATGTCGCCTTCGTCATCAAGGTCGAAAAACAAACCGCGCACTTTCTGATAGAGCAGTTCCACGTCTTGCCCTTTTGTCCACGCGGTTTCCACAAATTTGGGCGGACGGTTGGGCATCCGCAACACGAATTGCCAGCGTTGTTCGGAGCCGTCGCGATTGGTGAAGATGATGAGGTGGTAATTTTTCACCTTCTCAAAGTGGCGGCTGATGCTGCGGCGGGCATTTTGGTCGGGCAGTTTGCCCTGCGCGTCTGGGCTGCAACGCACAGCATAGAAGTCGCGTTTTTCTGCGACGGCTTCCAATGTGAAAGTCTGCTCTCCGACGGCAACGCTGCGCGAAAGTGATTTGAAATCCCAGCCGAGTTCGTTGAATAGGGTTTTGAAATCGGCGGATTGGATGTGTTGGGTGAATATACTTTTTTTCATTGTTGGTAATTCATGTCAGGCAAAAAGGTTGCCGATACTGCGTCAGCCGATATTGCGTCCCTACGGGACGGGTGGATTGGGGGCGATTTGCTACCGATATTGCGTCCCTACGGGACGGTATGGTTTCTCCAAATGCCCCATTGGGGGCAAAATATCGGTAGATGTGAAATGACACCCCCAAACCTCGTCCTGTAGGGACGCAATATCGGTTGTCCTCAAATTAATGGTTTAAAAATATACTGCTCATCATATTCCACCTCGAACGCCTTTAACAACCCCTCATATTCTTCCAAAAATGTCTTTAAGCGATGATGCTCTTCCTGCCTTTCAATGTATTTGCAAACTGCTGACACATGGGATCTGCTATATGAAAATGCGCCAAACCCTTCTTGCCAATTAAATTTATGACGCAAAAACCCTTTGCTTCTTATCCATTTAGAGCTATCCTCCTTTACTTGTTGCATCAAAGAAGACAAGGCCTGGGTAGGGCGCATTCCAAAGAACACATGAACATGGTCAGGCATACCGTTGATTTGTAACAACTTATGGCCATTGTTCTGGACAATGCCGGTAATATATTTGTACAATTCGTCCTTCCAATCGGGTGCTATGACCGCTTCCCGGTATTTGACAGCAAATACCGCCTGTATGTGAATTTGGGTATAGGTGTTTGCCATTTGATTGCCTGTTTTGAAATATTGATTAAACGATTCCGAGTGAACAAATGATTTGGGGTTCGTCAGATGCGGCGCCGTCTTCGTCACGGATGACCAATTTGTTCTGTTCCCACAAGGAAAGTACGAGTTCGGCGAGTTTTTCGTCGTTGACGAGTTTAAATTCACGGTTAAGCGTTTCGCGGGCATACTCCCGCAAAGGGTATCGGAAGACATCATCCAATGCTTTTTTCAATTCTTCCGGCTGCTGAAAGAGGGTTTTTGCGGTTTCCTCCTGGTAAAGTGTCAACCGTTGGAATACTCTGTATTTGATGCCGGTGCGTTTGCCCAGCGTACCGGCCATGTTGCGCTCTTCGATGTGTATTTCTTCCAAACCCTGGCGCACCAAATCATGGTGATTGCTTTGGCGTTCGAGTGCAGGTGTGTCGGCAGAGCAGGCGGCGGCTTTGAGAATTCGGAATTGATTTTGGGTGACGAATTTGCCATTGGGGTCAAGCCAAATCAAGGCATCGTTTTCGCGTCCTGTGCGGGCGTAAAGGATGACGCCCCGTTCGGGGTTCGTGATATCGGCAGCTTTGGTCGAAAACGAAACGTCGGGAAGGTCGGGAATTGTTTTTTTGAGCGAAGGGTCTGCATCGGTAGCGTTTTTCCAGATTTGGAAAGCGTAGGAAGATAAGTCTACGTCAAAATCATTATCCACTTCATCGAGGATGCCTGATTTTTCGGAGTAGATATCATGGATATTGATGGGGTCTCCATCGAAAAACACTTCGTCGGAACCGACAACATCGGCATTTTCGCTAATGCGAGTGCGAAGACGGGTACGCAGACGGATGATGTTTTCAATGCCATCTTCTGGCAGAAAAGAGTAGCACAGGATTTTGTCGGATTGTTGACCAATTCGGTCTATGCGACCTGCTCGCTGAATAAGGCGGATGATGGCCCAAGGGAGGTCGTAATTCAATACAATGTGCGCATCTTGCAGGTTTTGCCCTTCGGAAAGTACGTCGGTTGCTATCAACACCCGTAATTCCTGTTCGCCTTTGATTAAACCTATTTTATTGTTACTGATTGGGCTAAACCGATGGGCAAGATGGGTCGGGTCTTTAGATTGGCCAGTGACGGATGCGGATTGTTTGAGGCCGCGTTGCTTCAAGGCATCTTCGAGGTAAAAAGCGGTGTCGGCAAACTGAGTGAATATCAAAACCTTTTGGTTTTTGTGTTTTTTTATCAATAGGTCGTGCAAGGCGTTCAGTTTGCGGTCGTTCTCCTGTTTCCAGTCCTTGGCCAAAGTCAGTACTTTCAGCAGGTTCTTGCAATCGGTTTCGAGGTCGTATGCAAGTGTATTTTTAAAATAAGTGGGCGCAATCCAGTCAAATTTGTTCTCGTATTTGCTGGTTTGAAAAAGCTTATATGCTTTTTCTGCTTGGCGCAAATAACCATCGGCAGTCAGCGTCAGGCCGATTTTTTCTTCTTGTTCATCTTCGGGATTGTCGTCAGTGTCTTGGTCGTCCAGAAAGTCGTCGAGCACGTTGGCGATATGAGTCCCGATAGGAATTGGTTTACCCTGCCCAATGGCGTAAATAGCCACATAGTTGCGCAAGATGTGCCTACTGATAGAAAGCAGGAATGCCCAGCCACTGCTTTCGAGGCGTTTGAACAAGTTGGTTCGGCAAAATCCGCGCAACCGTTCACCGGCGCGAGAAAGGTTTTGAAGGATCAAAGCATCTTGTTCTGATGCTGTTTTTTCGGCTTTGGCATCAATATATTTGGCAAGACCGTATCGGGGTAAAATCAGGTCACTGATAATGTCAACCACTTTTTGCGAGTATAACAGGGCATATTGGTCTGTCTTATCTTTTGGGTCGAAAGGATATTCGACTTTTTTAGGCAGCCGGTCAGGGAAATAAGAACGAGTCCCGTCTGAAAAAGTCAGGTAGCGGCGGTTATTGACAGGATCGGTTTCGGCGTAGTTGTTTTTGATAAAACTGCGCGTTCGTCGCACCATGTAATGTCGTAGGAGTTGACGCCAATCATCGGAAATTGGACTCGCTTCGAATGCCCGTAGGCTACGAATGAATATATCTGGGTGAAGTCGGGCAAAATCGGTTGCACCTCCAAGGCTTTCAATATATTGCTCGGGGCTTTCACCAATGTCTGTATCGTCATCAATAAAAAGCGCCAGTTGATTGACAAGGTCACCGTATGTTTTGTTGTAAGGCGTTGCTGATAGCAGCAGGACTTTGCAGTCGTTATCTCGGATATATTCCTTAATGGCCTTGTAACGCTTACCTTCTTTATTACGCAAATTATGACTTTCATCCAGTATCAAAAGTTTGTAACGCTTAAGTTTTTTGAGTTCAGTTTGCGTAGCGCCAAGAGAGATAATATCGGCATGAAGGTCATACTCTTGCTTGTATTCACCCCACATTGATTTCAAGTTTGGCGGACAAACAATAAGGGTTTTGTAGAAGAAATCTTCCTGAAACACCCGCGCTATTGCAGCAGCGGTAATGGTTTTGCCCAAACCCACTACATCACCGATGATGACCCCATTCCTTTTGTGGACGTGGTAAGCGGCAATCTTCACCGCTTGCTGTTGGAAAGCAAGCAGCTTTTGTTCGAAGATTTTAGGCAATCGGAATTCGTTCAAGCCGGCTCGGGCTTCCTGCGAAAGATGATAGGCGATTTTCAGGTAGATATGATATGGTGGCTTTGGAATGACCCAGCTCTGATTTTCTATGATGTCAACGATTTCCTTTGAAATATCCACGCACCAGCGGTCGCCCCATTTTTCTTCGAACCATTTGGACAGTTTTTGCGCGGCATCTCCTTCCACTACATCTACATTCAATTCACCTTGCGCGCTCAAACCTGAAAAAGTCAGGTTGCTACTGCCCACGAAGCCAACGATAGGAGCGTTACGTTGGGTCGTATAGGCAAGGTATAGTTTGGCGTGCAAAGTGTTTTTCAGGTAGAGCTTGATGGCGAGTTTTTCGTCTTGGATTTGCGCGGCCAATTTTTTCAAATAATCCTCATCAACATCCCTTGGATAGCCGACCGTCAATTGCCGTCGAAATTCCTGCGCCATTTGCTTCCGCAATTTGGTCGCCTGCTCGTTAGATATGGTCTCTGGTTCGTGAAAAAAGTCTCGCAATAAATCATCCGGGGCTTTATACATCCCAATTAACAACCGGCAAATACGATGCTTTTCAACGTCATCATTCTTTTCTGCTTCCCAGATTTTTTCGCCCGGAAGGCTGTCAATTAGATCGGCCAATTGCTGCCAGCCGCGTAAATTGAAGTAGCCAACACAAAAATCCGCCCGCTTTGCTGTTTCAAGTGTAGCGCGGAGTTCATCGGTAAGACGTAGGGATTGGTTGTCAATGATTTTTGGCATAAGCGTGTTTCTCCCCGCAAGTATAGCCATATTTCCCATAACCCAAACTTAGTAGCCCACACTTTCCCCAAAAATGAAGGGTGGGCGACAAAATGCAGCGACGAACTTTCTGAAAACTCGATATAAGTTTACGAAACCTCACAGGTTTCGTAAACGTGGTTCCAACTTTTCGAAATTTGGATTCCCCACGCCGGGAAACATCGCCGCATTGCCGGAAGGAATTGCCCGATAGCCGGAAGTCAAAGGTGAATTGCCGAAAAACAATGCTCTTTTGTCAACAACAATTGGAGAAAGACCCGGCAGTAAAAAACTGAAACAGACAGTAATCCGTCAACGACAGCCGGTTTTGCGGCAAAAACTCCCAGCAAAGGCAAAAAGGCTTTTGACAAAGCGGCAATTTTTGGCGGGAATCTGGCATTTACTGCCGGTAGTTGGCCGATTACTGCCGGGAAAATGTTAAAATCTGCCGTTTTCGTCCAAAAGTCGCCCGCATGACTTGCGCGATTACCTTGAGTCGGGCAAATTTGTACCACATCCGGGATGTATGCTCACCGGGTTTGTGCACGACCCAATTGTTTAACCTACAATTTATTATCATGGCAACAACACGCATTGCGCGCCAGGCATACCTGCGCATTCGCCAAGCTGATTTGGCATCTTTTGCCGACAACATTTTTAATCGCACCAACGGCGTCCCAGCCTACGCCACTATTCAACCTTCCATCACGGCTTTGGCCGTTCCTTTGACACGCTACAAAGAAACGCTCGCTGCTTCGCGCAACCGGGGCATCTCTGAGGTGCTGGCAAAAAACCTCGCCCGCACGGAACTCTTGCGCCAGCTGGAAATCGTGGCCGATGCAGTAGAAACGTTGGCTACTGACAACCCGCAAATTATCGTGGATGCCGGTTTTACGGTGCAGCAAAGTACGGCGCAACGCTACAACGGCGAACTCCCCCCACCCACAGGGCAAACGCATGAACGTACCCGGTGATAGATCGTCGTTTTCATGTTTGTAAT